>JAGWUK010000056.1 GCA_028868455.1 Burkholderiales bacterium
CGGAGATTCAAATTGTTCAATTTCGGGATGATTTCTGACCAGCTCTGCTTCCAGCCCGATATGCGTGATGCGATAGGAGAGTACTTGTACTGCGCTCAGTATTTCATTGACCAGCAAGGCATAGGTCGCACGTGCATTGGGGGAGCGAAAGCCTATGGTTCTGACCAGACTTTGCCAGATGTCATCACTGACACTGTTGACCCAGATATGGTCGTCCGGGCGGTCGAAAATTTGTCCGAAAATATCTTTAACGTAATCGTCATTGACCAGACTAGGCAGAATCTTATCGATCAGAATGCGCGAAGCACTGCTCCAGAATCCTGTATTGTGCGTGATGCCGATGTCAGTCAGTAAATGCACAGTCTTGCGCGATGTCAGCACCTGGATCAGGTAAAGGCGAAACGCACTTCGCCAGGCTGGATGTTGTTGCAGCACATAGCAGAGCGCTCGCAGATTGTCCGCGGCCTGCATTGCGCTATCTGCGCGTTGTGGTCGCAACATCGCCACCAGTTCGCGCAGAGGGCTGATATCGCGGAATGCGGGGTTTGCACTCAGAGCATTTTCTATATTGCTTAATATGCGATCAAGTGACAAATGAGTCTCCTGTAAATCCTAAGGGAGCAAATCGCCCGGAGTGCGCAATTTGCTCCGTACGATAAATACCACTGCGGCCCACGCTGGCGATGAAAATTGCGTGCGGGAAGCCTATATATGGGGATAGTAGACTGAAAATCAATTTGTCGGTTCACGCGTATTTTGGTGTTTAGTTGCGGACTTTAGGCGACAAAGTCATGCATTTGCACGAATCTTGCTGTATAGGTATGCAAGACGACGGAATCTGGTCTAAAGTATCGGCGTGTTCATTGCTAAGGTTTGACGTTGGATAATCTACTACTTGTTGTTGCGGCGCTGTTTCTTGTTTTATTAAATGGTTTTTTTGTTGCAGCCGAATTCGGGCTGGTAAAACTGCGTCAGACCAGGGTGCGCAGCCTGGCTAAAAGTTCTGGATTTCGCGGACGTTTATTGGTGACTGTACATCAGCACCTTGACACCTATCTTTCCGCTTGTCAGCTCGGTATCACACTCGCCTCTCTGGGGCTGGGCTGGATAGGCGAACCGGCGTTTGCCCGCCTGCTTGAACCTGTATTGCAGTTTGTCGGCGTGGTCTCGCCGGAATTCATACACGGCATTTCATTTTTCTTCGCATTTTTTGTCATCTCGTTTTTGCATATCGTGGTGGGTGAACTGGCGCCTAAATCCATGGCGATCCGCACGCCTGAACGCGTTTCTTTGTGGGCAGCGCCAGCACTGTATCTGTTTTACTGGAGTATGTATCCGGCGATCTGGGCGCTGAACTGGAGCTCAAACAAAGTCCTGAAATGGACGGGGCTGGATTTTGCTCATGGCAGCGAAAGCCATTATTCGCCGGAAGAGCTGAAATTGATTTTGCGCGGAAGCCATAGCGGCAGTAAGGAAAGTCGCGATGAGTGGAGCATCATGGCACAAGTGCTGGATTTCGGTGGACTGGAAATTGCGGATTTGATGCGTCCTATAAATGAGGTCGTGGCCATGCAAAAAAATGCCAGCCTTGAAGAAAATATGAAAACCGCCGCACGTAACCGCTTCAGCCGTTATCCGTATTTCGATGACGACGGACAGACCGTGCTGGGGATGTTGCATCTGAAAGACCTGTTTCTGGCGCAGCAAGCCGGAAAGTCACTGGATGATCTGAGTAAGCATTTGCGCAAAGTTGAATTTGTTTCGCCGAATATGCCCGCACTCGAATTGTTTCGCCGTTTCCGCAAGGGCGCTCCGCATTTTGCTATTGTCGGAAAGAAGGGAAGTAAGCCCGTTGGGTTTTTGACATTGGATAATTTGCTCAGCGCCCTGGTTGGACAAATTCGCGACGAATTCCGACAGAACGATAACGACTGGACTACGCTTGATGACGGCACCCTGATTGGCAAAGGCAGCTTGCCCTTACATACGCTGGGCATGGCGTTGGGATGTGAACTCGATAGTGATGAGGTGGAATCCATCGGTGGGCTGATTATGCATCAGCTCGGCGATTTGCCAGTGGAAGGACAGAAGGTCGAATTTGGAAAGTTTGATGCGGTCGTCAAGAAAATGAACGGTCCACGTATTTTGTTAGTACGAATTTATCCGAAAATCGACGTAGCCCCTTCTGCTTGAAGCATGTCATATTGCATGGCAACATGACGCATTGGTGATCGCAATTTGGTGCGCAAGGACGCAGATTCATGGTGATGGATGATGCGCATCCACACCACATGCTCATATAAATGCAATATTTGATCTAGCGCACGGAGGATGTGCCAAAATAAGTAATATGATGCTTGATAATAGTCCCTTTCGTTGACGTTCTTCAGGAGTGAGCCGCCCATGGCTTATGTGCTATGACCTCGCACCGCAACCTTCCTCAATATTTGCGTAGCTTCTGGCTCACTTTGGGCGTTTTTTTTGTTTTTTCCTTCGCATTCGTTTTTTACGTCTATTCCGAAAAGCAGATTGATTATCTGAATGACCTGCGGGTGCAATCCTATGCTTTATCGCAGGAATTAAGACAGTCTTCGGACGATCTTACGCGCATGGTGCGTACGTATGTCATCACTGGCGACCCCATTTATAAACATCACTACGAAGAAATTCTCGCTATCCGCGACGGCAAAATCCCTCGTCCTGCCAGTTATCAGGGCGTGTATTGGGATCTGGTTCTGCATGACGACAAACGGCCATCAACGGAAGGAAAAGCGATTGCCTTGCTGGATCTGATGCGCCAGGCAGGTTTTACTGAAGAAGAATTTGCCAAACTTGAACAGGCAAAGAAAAACTCTGATGAATTGACGCGAATTGAATTCGCCGCCATGCATCTGATCGAATCTCCGGGCGGCGACGCGAGCCTGACGCGGGAAAAAGCCATTCAGATGCTTCACGATGCGCGTTATCACGCCGCCAAGTTTGCCATCATGCAGCCCATCTCTGAGAGCTATCATTTGATGGAGCAAAGAACTGCGAAACAGGTCCAGCAAGCGCAGGTCTTGGCAATGCAATTGCGGCTCGTATTTATATTTTTCGGTGTTCTTCTGGTCATCGTGTTGTGGCGTACATATCGTTCGCTACACTACATTTTAGGCGGAGCGCTTAGCGATATACATAAAGGACTCGTACGATTGGGGAGTGGCGATTTTTATTCCCCGGTTGAGGTTCCGCCGGGAATGGCATCCAGTGTTCTTGGATGGTTGTCGGTAACGCAGTCCAAGCTGGCAGAAATTGACACTGAGCGGAATCTGACCGACGAAAAAAATCAGCGACTGACCCGTTTATACAACGCGCTGAGCCAATGCAATCAGGCAATCGTACGCAGTACCAGCGAGGCTGAGCTATTCCCGACGATTTGCCGTGATGCCGTGACGCTGGGCGGCATGAGGATGGCATGGATAGGTTTGCTGGATGAGGCAAGCGGGAAAATCAAGCCGGTTACGCAGTATGGCGATGGAAAGCAATATCTCGATGGACTGGAAATTTCTGTCAATCCTGAAGAGGCATCCGGAAAGGGACCAAGCGCCATCGTATTTCGTGAAAACGAACCGTACTGGTGTCAGGATTTTCAGAATGATCCTGCAACTAGCTATTGGCACGAACGAGGAGCGCAGTTTGGCTGGATGGCCTCGGCGGCACTGCCGCTGGAGAGGAGTGGTCGTATCGTTGGTATCTTTAATGTGTATGCGGACAAAGTGAACGCTTTTGACGAGTCTGCGCGCAATTTATTGTCTGAAATGGCAATGGATATCAGCCATACGCTGAATCGGTTTGAGTTGGAAAAGCAACGTGGTCATTCCATGCAAATGGAAGGTTTTCGCAGTTACATGCTGGAGCGGATTACCAGCAATTTGTCACTGAAGGAAATATTGCGCGAAGTGACGCTGAAGCTCGAATCGATTATTCCAGACAGCATGTGTTCTATTTTATTAATCGATAAAGATGGCAAAAGCATCAGGGTAGGTGCGACGCCTAGTATCCCGTCATTCTTTAGTGAGGCAATTGATGGCGTGACTATTGGCGAAGGTGTTGGATCTTGCGGAACTGCCATGTTTACCGGCAAGCGGACAATTGTCGAGGATATCGCGACGCATCCGTACTGGGTCAACTATAAAGAAATTGCACTAGAGGCAGGCCTGGCGTCGTGCTGGTCTGAACCGATATTCTCTTCGTCGTCCAGCAAGGTAATCGGCGCATTCGCCATTTACCAGCGCACGCCATCTGCGCCTTTGAGTTTCCATTTAAAACTGTTGGAAATGGCTACGCATTTTATCGCCATTGCCATTGAACGCAAACAGTCTGAAGACGCGTTGCGCAAGCTGTCTCAGGCGGTTGAGCAAAGTTCGAATGCCATCATTATTACTGACACCAATGCAAAAATTGAGTATGTCAATGCGACCTTTTTGAGGAACTGTGGCAAGAGTCTGGAGGAAGTGATCGGGGAGACGCCGGGCATTATCAAATCCGGAAAGACACCGGCGTCGACTTACGAGGACATGTGGGCACATTTGCGCCGCGGAGACAGTTGGCAGGGCGAACTGGTCAACAGTTACCACGATGGGCTTGAGCATACTGATCTGGTACAAATTTCTCCAGTACGCGATGTCAGTGGTGAAGTGACCCATTTTCTGGGGATACAGGAGGACATTACAGATAAAAAACGCACCGAAGAGCGCATACAGTATCTCGCCCATTTTGATGCCTTGACTGGATTGCCGAACCGCACTTTGCTTGACGAACGGGCCAAATATGCGATGAGTCTGGCCAGACGCAGCAATGATGCGATGGCTGTCATCTTTCTGGATGTGGATCATTTTAAGGATATTAATGATTCACTTGGACACAGTCTCGGCGACGCCATGCTGATCGAACTTTCCCAGCGACTGCTGTCATCGCTCAGGGAAGAAGATACGATTTCCAGACTCGGCGGTGATGAATTCATTCTCCTTCTGCCCGGCGTTGAAAGTCGTAATGCCGAGCAGCTGGCACAAAAACTGATGCAGGTGATCAGCCAGTCGTATCAGATAGGGCCGTATGAGCTCAACATTACGGCATCGATGGGCATTGCAATTTATCCTGATGATGGTGCTGATCTGGAAACGCTGTCCAAAAACGCTGATGCGGCGATGTATCGCGCTAAACGTGAAGGGCGGAATACTTACCGCTTTTTTACTCAGGAGATGCAAGCGAGGTCTGCGCGTCATCTGGAGCTGGTGAATGCGTTAAGGCACGCTTTGCCCAAAGATCAACTGCACGTCGTTTATCAACCCCAGATGTCGATTGACGGAACCAGAGTGATTGGTGCGGAAGCGCTATTACGCTGGCATCACCCTGATTTGGGAACGGTATCTCCAGCTGAATTTATTCCATTGGCTGAAGAAAATGGATTGATTTTACCGGTCGGAGAATGGGTATTGCAGACGGCTGTCAATCAGCTGAAACAGTGGCAAAGTAAGGGTATGGGATCGCTGACCATGGCCGTGAATTTGTCTGCCGTGCAGTTCCGGCATTCCGATCTGCCCGATCTGGTATCCCGCATACTGGAGGAGGCTGACTTACCAGCCGAGTACCTGGAACTGGAATTGACTGAAAGCGTGGCGATGCATGATCCGCTTGGTGCCATTGCCGTGATGAATAATCTGCATGCAAGAGGAATCCGTATGTCGATCGACGACTTTGGAACAGGTTATTCTTCGCTCAATTATCTGAAAAAATTCAATGTTTACAAGCTAAAAATCGATCAGAGCTTCGTGCGCGACATCAGTACGGATCCGGAAGACAAGGCAATTGTCAGCGCGATCATCGGCATGGCAAAAAGTCTGGGTTTGGAAACAATTGCCGAAGGCGTGGAAACCGCAGAGCAACTGGAATTTTTGCGGGCGCAGGGTTGTGCTGAAGTGCAGGGATATTATTTTTCAAAACCCTTGCCGCCAGATCAGTTTGAAGAGTTTTTCAGAGGTAAAAATTCCAGGTAACGCTATCGCGACTTCGTTCGACGACCGCTTTGCTGACATTAATCGCCAAAACATATTCCGATATCACGCGCCGTTTTCAAGGTATCGCCGTCAAGTGGCACGCCTTTCATGCGCCCTGCCACTTCTTCAAGTGCAACATAATTGACATTCGGGGATGCCAGCGCCACCATGATGCCTGAATGTCCTTCGTTCAATGCACGCACAGCAGCAGCGCCAAAACGCATGGCGGATAAGCGGTCAAATGCAGTCGGGCTGCCGCCGCGCAATAAATGGCCGAGAACAACGGAACGGGCTTCTTTTCCAGTACGTTGTTCCAATTCGTGTGCCAGTTTTTCGCCTATACCACCAAGACGCTCGACATAACCAGTGGCGGCATTTTGCTGTACCTCGCGCTTTCCCCCTTTAGGTACGGCACCTTCAGCTGCCATCACGATGGTGTAATGATAGCCAGCCTGTTCCCGTTTGCGCACGTGTGCTGCCAGTTTGTCGAGTTCAAAAGGAATTTCAGGAATCAGGATGATGTGGGCGTTGGCAGCAATGCCTGTGTGCAAGGCAATCCATCCCGCATATCTTCCCATTGCTTCAACGACCATTATTCTCCGGTGGCTTTCCGTGGTGCTGTGCAGCCGGTCTAAGCATTCTGTGGCGAACGAAACTGCGGAGTCGAATCCGAACGTTGTAAAGGTTTTGTCCAGATCATTATCAATTGTCTTGGGGACGCCAACGACACGCAGACCTTGTTTGTGCAATGCATTTGCAATGGTCAGCGTCCCGTCTCCACCGACACAGACCAGAGCGTCAATCTGCATGTTTTTCAAATACCGATGGATGTCGCCACTGCGATCGACTTCCTGAATACTGCCATCCGGCATAGCCATCGCGAAATGCAAGGGATTTCCGTGATTCGTGGTCCCGAGTATGGTTCCGCCAAGATGGCCGATGCCACGTACCTGATTGGCCGTGACGCGAAATACACCGTCAACAGGATAACGATCCGGTCTCAGGATGCCGTTGAATCCTTCACGGATGCCGTAACACTCCCAGCCGAGTTGCTCAGCAGCCAGCACGACGGAACGAATGACTGCGTTGAGTCCAGGCGCATCACCGCCTCCTGTGCTGATGGCGATACGTTTGATGGAGTGTGTCATTCCGAGGCTCTTATTTTTTCAGGACCTATTTGCGTCAGTCCAGTGTCTTTTATTTGGTTTTGCAGGTACTGATACCGAAGGGCAAGTAAGCCGGACAAAAACGAAATGTTCCAGTCAGTATTGGTACGATACCTATCCACCCCCAGTTGCCGATATATCCACCCAAGGTCGCGCCTATCAGGGCGACTCCGGCGAGAATGCGAATAACGCGATCTGTGCTGCCAACGTTCATTTTTAACATGGTACGCTCCTTGGAGTGGATTGCTGGGTTAAAGGGAATTCAGTGGAATTTTCAGATAACGAATGCCGTTCGTTTCTGCATCGGGGAAATCTCCTGCACGAATATTGATTTGTATTGCAGGTAATAGTAGCACTGGCATTTCCAGTCCGGCGTCGCGTTTCTGGCGCATGCTAACAAACGCCTCTTCGTCGACACCTTCGTGAACATGAATATTTTCCGCCCTTTGCGTCGCGACATCTGTAACCAGACAGGCTTCGCGCCCGGCAGGTGGGTAATCGTGACACAGATACAAAAGGGTTTCTGGTGGTAAAGACAGCAAACGCTGAATAGACTGATACAGATGATGTGCATTACCGCCGGGGAAATCGCAACGTGCGGTTCCGACATCGGGCATGAACAAGGTATCGCCAATAAAGACGACATCGCCGATTTGGTAGGCAACATCGGCAGGCGTATGCCCGGGGACGGATAAAGCGCTTGCTTCGAGTTTGCCGATGCGGAAAATCTGCTTATCCTCAAACAGCATGTCAAACTGCGAGCCGTCTGTCGAAAATTCCGGTTCAAGATGAAATATGGTTTTGAATACGGTCTGCACCTGGTTGATATGTGCGCCTATGCCGATTTTTCCGCCTGCTTGTTTACGTAAATATTGTGCCGATGAAAGGTGATCGGCATGTGCGTGCGTCTCCAGTATCCAATCCAGCGTCAATTTTTTTTCGCGAAGAAAAGCGAGTACCTTGTCTGCATTGTGTGATTTTGTCCGCCCTGATTTCGGATCATAGTCCAGCACAGGATCAATCACCGCAGCATGACCACCTGCTTCATCATAAACAATATGAGTGCCGGTGCCGGTCACAGGGTCATAGAAACTTTCAACCGATGGTCGCATAATTAATCACTCTGAAGAAGTTTGCGAAATATTTTGATTAATTAATATTAGCGACTTTTTGAGCAAAGGTCGTAAAAAAATCGACCTTCCTTTGATGCAGGTTTACACTGAAGTCTGTTTTGTCTTTTTAGGTGAGCTATGGTGCTGACAATGGCGGACGTGGCGGGCATCCTGACCGGCGCAGTGGTTGGGCTGATTATGGGGCTGACCGGCGCCGGCGGAGGTATCCTGGCCGTGCCGACGCTGGTTTACAGTCAGGGATGGAGCATGCGGCAGGCGATGCCAGTCGCTTTGCTGGCAGTCACCTGTAGCGCCTTGCTTGGCGCTATTGAAGGCTGGCGCAAGCATCTGGTACGCTATCGTGCCGCGTTTTTGATGGCAATCGCAGGTAGTTTTCCGACGATGTTGGGGGTTGGCGTGGCGCATCAACTGTCGCAGAAATGGTTGATGGCTGCGTTCGCTTTGATTCTGGTTTTTGTAGCATTGCGATTTTTTTGCCAAAGCAGACGAATGCGTCGAGTGATGGTGCACGGGCGACCATGGCACGTATCGATGCGCAAACCGGGCGTTTCGAGTGGACTCTGAAAACAGGCTCGGTTATCGCGCTGATCGGCGCGTTCGCCGGTTTTTTGACGGGATTGCTCGGGGGTGGTGGCGGCTTTGTGATCGTGCCGATGTTACGCCGCTTTACTAACGTCACTATCCATGGCGCTGTAGCTACGTCCTTGTTGGTGATCTCGCTCGTCGGCACGGTGGGTGTTGGCTCCGCGCTCATGCACGGCGCGCAATTACCTTTAGTTTTTTCCACTCTTTTTATTGCAACGACAGCAGTTGGCATGTTGATAGCGCGGCGGATCGCCGCACATTTACCGGCTTTGGTTGTGCAAAGAATTTTTGCTGCGGTCTTATTGATTGTTGCAATAAGTTTGCTGGTCAGAGCGTGGCAGTCGGTTTAAGCAAGGCATCAATAATCAAGCCTGACTGTCCCGACTTCCCAGAAGCGCGGCCTGTGCATCGAGCTGGCGCGCTACATTGTCGCAAACGAGGTCGCACAAAGCATAGATTGAAGAATCTGCAATCCGGTAGTAGACAGCCGTCCCGCGGCCTTCTCTGGAAACCAGGCCATGTTTTGCCAGCGTAGACAAATGGCGTGATACGTTGGCCTGAGAACAGGCGCAACGTTCGGCAAGTTCTCCAACATTGTGCTCTCGATCCCTCAGACAATTCAGAATGCGTAATCGGGTTGGTTCTGCCAATGCAGAAAAATAGTGCGCGACCTGAGTCAGCGCCTGATCAGACAAACCTTCCATATTGGTGCAGCGTTCCGGCGTAAAAACCATCATGATACCTTGTGTACAGTGTTTAGGTATTTCGTTGTGTAACTATTTGCGTATATGCGCAAATAAGTATATGATGCATTCATAATTAACGCAATGTCTTCAATGAGGTGTTTGATCATGTCGCAAAAAATACATGGGCTGATTCTGACAATGGTGTTGGGCTGTTTCGCGGCGCAGGCAAACGCTGCTTCACTTGCTGTCGGCACAGTGCGCAGCAGCAATGAAGCTGCGATCTATCGTGCCGACGGCGTGGTTGAGGCAGTGCGGCAAACCGTGATCTCCGCTCAGGTTTCCGGCGCAGTGACAGAGTTGCCGGTACGCGCGGGCGATGCAATTAAGGCTGGTGCGACGCTTTTACGCATTGATGCCCGAGCCGCGAATCAGGAAGTGAAGGCAGGCAATGCACAAGCTGAGGCTGCACGAGCTGGGTTGGTTTTAGCCGCACGTGACTATGAGCGCCAGAAATTGCTGTTTGCTAAAAAATATATCAGTCAGGCGCAACTTGATCAGGCTGAATCGCAATTCAAGGCATCGACAGCACAAGCTAATGCACAGATCGCGCAGGCTGGTGCCATCCAGACGCAGTCCGGGTTCTTTTTGTTGAAAGCACCCTATACCGGATTAATCTCCGAGGTAGCAGTGACGCTGGGTGACATGGCAATGCCTGGGCGTCCACTGATGACGGTTTACGACCCTTCCGCCATGCGGGTAACGGCAACTGTGCCGCAGGCGCGGATCGCTGGTTTGCAGAGCGGTCAGGCGGTCAGGATTGAATTCGCTGGCTTGCCAGAAGCGCAGCGCTGGGTAACCGCAAGCAAAGTGACCATTTTGCCGGTCGCCGATGCAGCAACGCATACCGTTCAGGTGCGCCTTGATTTGCCCGCATCTGTCACAGGACTGACTCCGGGCATGTTTGCCCGTGCGAGTTTGCCTGTCGGTACCGCAGGCACAGCGGAACCGAGTCGTTTAT
>JAGWUK010000723.1 GCA_028868455.1 Burkholderiales bacterium
ATTGTGGGGAAGTATTCTGGGTTAAATCGATCGGTAGATTTTCAAAGGTTAATCGAGATTTACTATACACGAATTAGAACGATCGTGCTTTTTAAAATCTTATTTGATAGACGAATTGAAAAGCTGTGCATGAGAAGGCGAGAAAATGACGGAATGATTGGATAAAGTACATTGATTTAAACGCTGAAAATACCTTATGCGCATTGTTTTGCTGTATGTATGTTCAGTATAATAGTGCAACATTCGTCGTTGGAAGAGTTAACGCCAAATCGTTTTGGCGAGACGGAATTTCCTTTTGTGCAAACGAGGATTCTCTTGTGCGGGGAGCCGTTACGTCGGCAGGTTATGTATCACCCGAATTTCCAACGACACTGGGTAGTGCATTTTACCGACAGCAAAACTGGGTGTTAAGGCTGTTGGCGCGGTTTTGCGCAAGCCGTATTCGCGTAAAGCACGCAACGAAGCAATGCGTATCACATGACAAGGTGTCATATCGTAATGAGCGCGTATGACGTAAATTTTATTTTTAAATTCATCTCACACAATGCCTACTCCTATCCGCCTGGCAGAGCCTGCCGATCTTGATCAAATTGTACAGTTGCGCATGCGTTTATTTGACGATGCAACGGAAATGAACGGTGTCGGACCCGACGAAGCCATTTTGAAAGTGACGGTTGACTACTTCCGCCAATCGTTTGACAAGGATGACTGCAAAACCTGGGTTGCCTTCGTTGACCAACATGTTGTCGCTGTTGGTTCGCTGGCAGTATTTTGCCGCCCACCTTATCCGGGTAATCTGGCGGGCAAAGACGCGTACTTATTGAATATGTATACCTTGCCGGAATATCGCCGGCGTGGTTATGCCCAGGCCATTCTGAAGGAAGCCATGCAATATGCGCAACAGCAGGGCTTCGGCAAAATCTGGTTGCACGCGACGGCGGATGGTCAGCCTGTGTACGCCGGTGCCGGTTTTGCGCCTTCAGCCGACTATATGGAGTGGTCAGTGCACTGAATCTGGCTGGGTCGCATAGCGCTTGGCTTTGCGTATGCGCGAGGGATGGGTTTCATATGATCCGGGGATTTTCTCGCGTTGTCATCGCGTCAGTATCAATGAACTTCATTTTGGCTTCAATTTAAAATGAATGTGATAGTTCAAAGGCGTATCGGCGGCTTTTCAAAAAACAAAAGAACACGCAAGAATTGTTGGTCTGAACGTGCGACAATATGCGGTTCATTTTTGTTTTTCCTTTGCCGAATTTAATTTGTTGCAATGACTAAATCGCGGCGGTTTAGCGCTGCATTCCGAAAATTATGACTTTACGACCCGAATACATTCTTACCTTATCTTGTCCTGATCAACGCGGTATTGTTCATAGCGTTTCCGGGTTTTTAGCCAATCACGGCTGCAATATTATCGATTCTGCACAATTTGGTGACGCGCAGTCTGCAACGTTTTTTATGCGCGTGCATTTTGCTGCTGAAGATACATCAATTGATGACGCTGCACTGCGTGCGGATTTCGCTGAGCTTGGCGGCAATTTGCAGATGAATTGGCAACTGCATGATGCGCACCATAAGCCGCGTGTCATGTTGATGGTATCCAAAATCGGCCATTGCCTGAATGATTTGTTATTCCGTTATAAAAGCGGATTGCTGCCCGTAGAAATCAAGGCTATCGTTTCCAATCACACCGATTTTTACCAGCTGGCAGCCAGCTACAATATTCCTTTCCATCATTTGCCACTGGCCGCAGGCGCATCAGCGCAGGCAAAGCAAATGCAAGAGCAAAAAGTTCTGGATATCGTTGCTACGAACGAGATTGAACTGGTGGTGCTGGCACGCTATATGCAGATTTTGTCGCCATCCTTGTGCGATGCGCTGAAAGGAAAAGCTATCAATATTCATCATTCTTTTCTGCCGAGTTTTAAAGGTGCCAAGCCTTATTACCAGGCGCATGAGCGCGGCGTTAAACTGATCGGTGCCACGGCGCATTTTGTAACGGGCGATCTGGATGAAGGTCCTATCATTGAGCAAGATGTGGAGCGCGTCGATCACGCGATGGACCCGG
>JAGWUK010000724.1 GCA_028868455.1 Burkholderiales bacterium
AAAAAAAGCAGCGATTTTATCAAAAGAATACTTTTGTTTATAATATATTAATGATTGTGTGGTTTTGCGGCACAACATATCCCAGGAGAAAGAGAATTCTTCAGGCAGGCATTGAGAACTGCTTTGCAGGCAGAAGCGAAGGAGAGACGTGGAGCGGAGGTGAAAAAGTGCGAATCGTTATGCGATCATACTCTTGCGCAGTTGCCTGAGCTTATAAATGCCTTCACCAATTTTTTTGCGCCAAACGGTGTTTTTAACGCACTGATATTCGACGTAATCGCATTTCTCTGGCCCCCAGCGCGTTTTGGACACATCGTCGCCAACGGATAGATTGAGTCGCCGTATCGATTGCGTGAATGCCCATTGCGCGATTTCGGCAAGCAGAGTGGTCATCACACTGTATTTGCCAAATTCCAGTTCGTAGCCTGAGTAATACAGATACAGTTCTTCACCCATCAGAAAACCGATTCTGACTGCCACGATGCGCCCGTCCAGTTCCAGACAGAACAGCGCCATGCGTTCGCCAAAGTCGCTGGCGAGCAAGGCTTCCAGAAACGCTCTGTGCCTGGGGTTGGCGAAGTAATCCGGGTGCGCCACGGTTTGCATGGCCGAGGCGCGCGCGCTGTGCAAACGGTAAAAATCAGCCAGCTCAGGCAGGATCTCAGACCTGCCGCGCAAGACCTTGAGGCGGGCTTGCAGATTGTCGCGTTTCAGTGAGTTATAGCAGCGCCGCAGGGATTCTTTAATATTGCGTTTGAGATTGCTTTTGAAACTGGGCCAGTCGCCTTCGAGATGCAGCACAAAGTTGGGCATGCTGCGTTCGGACAAGGGGCTGACCGCGTGGTTGTTGGCCAGAAAATGATCAGCGTGGTCTTTGGTGTGAATCAGTTGAAACTCGGTCAGGCCGAAAGTTTCCTGTTTTGATAAATCTTCCCACTGCTGCAAAATGGTTTCGGTGTACTCGGGCAAGGCCAGCGGCACGCGCAATTCCGTCAGATTGGGATCGGCACCAAAAGGGCGCACATAGCGATACAAAAACAGCGTGTGCAAGCCGACGTGGGTATTTGTCAGCGGCATGACGGCAACCAGTTGCTGATCATCGTACAGCGTGCAGATCAGTAATTCATCACGATGAAAGACGGAGGCATCGGCAAAAATTGTCCACCAGCAGCGATTCCAGTCAAAGCTTTGAAACGGCAGTAATTGCGGAACCTGGCTTTCCAGCACGCGCCATGCCGGCGCTAATGCATCGAAATCTGTTTCGCTGGTGATGACTCGTTTTCTTAATTTCTGCATTAATAAAAAATGCCATCGCCGCAACCCTGGCAGGGAAACGATCGCAGTGTTCAGGAAAAATGTTGCCCAACCATAACACAAAGTAACATTAAGTAACAATGCAAATTGCTCGAAAGGTAATTTTTTCCCGATCGCCAGCATACCAGTGCCGTTTTTCTGTATTGACAAAGTCACTTCGCTCGCCGATCATCGCGGGCTTCAGGTGCCCGTGCCATTGCGGGAGAATCGGGAAGACGGTGCAAATCCGTTGCGTGCCCAGCGCTGTAAGGCGGATGAAGCCGGCGAAATACCACTGACGCATGTCGGGAAGGTGCCGGTAACAGTCGAAGCCAAGCCAGAAGACCGGCCTGAAAGTTCAGCAGGTAACTTGGTCAGGTTACCCCATCATTTTTTCCAGGAACGACGCGATGTCGCGTTCGTTGTGGCACAGCCTCTGGCTTTCCCTCCGGGTCGCCTTTTGCTCGCACACGTTCGCGGCATAACCGCGTTTTTCCTGGCATTGAAAACAAGGGGAAACCATGTCTGTTGCCACCGCACCAGCCACGCAAGACAGTCACGCGTTCGCACAAGCCGCACGCGAAGCCATGTACCACACCATTTTTTCCAGACGCGATGTACGCGGCCAGTTTTTGCCAACACCAATCGACAACGTCGTTTTGAGTCGCATACTGACAGCGGCACATTTTGCGCCGTCGGTCGGTTTCATGCAGCCGTGGAATTTTCTGCTCGTTCGCTCGGATGCCGTTAAGCACCGCGTGCAACAGGC
>JAGWUK010000725.1 GCA_028868455.1 Burkholderiales bacterium
CGGGCGAAGTTTCTCCTGGCTATTCAGCACCCTGGGCTGGACCAGGCGTACCACTCAAAGCGATCAAATGGCTGATGATGCAACACAGTCCTCTGGCAATCCGTCCTAGTCTTGATCCAACCATGTGGCGCTGGGTTACGCAAATGTTATTGAACTGCACAACGAAACGTTACGAAATCAATAAAGGGCGCATGCTGCGGATGGCTGAATACAGCCGTGATGTATTGCAGCAACTCCGTGAGGATACCGGTATTCGCTATGACGAGCGCACACAGGGAACACTGCAATTGTTCCGAAATCAAAAGCAACTAGATGCTTCTGAGGCAGATATCGCCATTCTGAAACGCTATGACGTTCCTTACGAAAGTCTGGACATTGCAGGCTGCCTGAAAGTCGAACCTGCGCTGGCAAACGTGCAGCAAAAATTTGTAGGCGCTTTGCGTTTGCCAGGCGACGAAACTGGTGATTGCCTCAAGTTTACGCAAAACCTTGCCAAACTCGCCGAAGGTCTGGGCGTCCAGTTCAAATACGGTGTCAGCATTCAGCGACTGGTGCGGGAAGGTGACAAAATCAGCTCCGTAATTACTTCAGCTGGCGAATTTAAAGCCGACACGTATGTGCTCGCGCTGGGTAGTTACTCGCCAATCATGCTGCGCGAGCTGGATATCCGCATCCCCGTCTACCCGATCAAGGGGTATTCCATCACAGTGCCGATTTCTGACGCCAAGCGTGCACCAGAGTCCACGGTTATGGATGAAACATACAAAGTTGCGATTACGCGCCTTGGCGACAGGATCCGTGTCGGCGGTACGGCAGAAATTACCGGATATAACCTCGATTTGCGTGCCGATCGTCGTGCCACGCTGGAACATTCCGTGACAGATTTGTTTCCTGGCAGTGGCGATGTTCGCCAAGCAGAATTCTGGACCGGACTTCGTCCAATGACGCCAGACGGTACGCCGGTTGTAGGACCGACACCATACCGAAATTTGTTTTTGAATACCGGTCATGGGACGCTTGGTTGGACCATGGCATGCGGATCAGGTCAGTTTATGGCTGATATTGTCTCTGGCAAGCGCCCGGCAATTTCTACCGAAGGTTTGTTTATGGATCGTTACGGCAGCATCAATCGCCCAATTATTATTACTAAGGAGTTGGCATGAATCAGTTCGAACAATTACTTTCATCAACCCAGGTCTTTTCCGATGCCAGCCTGAATACACGATTTTATACGGCCATCGAATTGCTTGCACAGATTGTCATGGTGATGCCACGCACGGCAAATGTTGCGAGTCTGGCGCAAGCGACAGGGAAAACACCGCGACTGATACGTTCAATTCTCTCTACCCTGAGTAAAGATGGATTGGTAGGGCGGGACCCGAAAGAGAAAGACGCCTGGCATTGCCGCGACTGCAATGGCATTATTACGCTGGCTGACGTTTACCGCTGTTTTGTGCGAGCAGAAGAACGTATAGCAGAAAAAGCTGCGGCAGAAGCTGAAAAAGAAATGACGGACGAAACCGTTTCGGAAAAACGTCAGCTTCGCAGTTCGAGCCAACAAAGCGTCGATTTGCTGATGATGCAGGTTAAGATGACGGTCAATCGCGTAGTCGTCCAGCAGCTTGAACAATTTGACCTTGGGCGTTTGCGCGGACTGGCATCGACGACTTCATTCCGCCGTCAACATGCGCGTCCACGCGGATATATCCCGGAACCTTACTGACATTTCTTAAGTATCAATGCGCATCAATATTCAATTCAAAGACCGTGTCGGGATCGCCCATGAAATTCTGGCAGTATTTGCGCGCCGAGGCTTGAATGTTGTTGGTGTTGAGGTAGATCCGCCGAATATTTATATCGATAGTCCGGAGCTATTGGAATTCATGCTACCCGCACTGCAGGCAGATTGCCAGCTAGTGCGCGGCGTTGGTGAAATCAAGGTACTGGATATTTTGCCAGGAATCCGACGACGATTGAATCTGGACACCATGATGGCGGTTATGGAGGATCCGGTACTGGCGATCGATGCAACCGGACGAATAGTCATTGCTAATGCTGCCGC
>JAGWUK010000057.1 GCA_028868455.1 Burkholderiales bacterium
TTTAAAGGGCAGGCAACGATTTATTTCGACCAGGCCATCACCTACGAAAATTTTCTGCAACGCTGATCCGGCAACGATCTGACGCCAACATGAAGGAGCATAAGCATGACGACACTCGATGTGAACCAACTCATTAACGACCTGCAAGCCGCTGCTACAGGGGTACTGAACGCTGACGTCTCGACGTTCCGCGGATTTTCGCAACGCCAGGTGGCGGCCATTGCGCAGCAAAGCGAATTTGTCGCGACCGGCATCGCCACGGGACAAATCACGGCGGATACCAGAGATTTTTTTCTGGACGGTATCGAAGACATGACCAAGAGTTTTGCCAATACCCTGCGCGGACTGGTCATGGTGACCATAGAAAAAGTCTGGAATGCCATGGTGGGCGTGATCTGGAAAGCGATTTCCACGGCAACGGGCCTGACCCTGCCGGTGCCCGTGCATCCGGCTAGCTGAGTAGCAATAACGGATTGCGACTGGCGGCATCGGCGCTTTGCTGAATGCGCATCGTCAGAACGTTTATCCGGCATAGTTAAAAAAATACGCCGTCGTGACATCGCGTATGCCGACGGTAAAACCAGGAGACAAACATGTCCGATTTTGACAGGAAATTTGCGCGGCAATTGCTGGAAATCTGCCGATACACCTATGCACGGGGATTCGACGATGCCATCAATGCCGCAGATAAAGCCGATGCGCTGAATTACATCAAAAACGTCGGCGGCATGCTGAGCGATGAACCGATATTGTTATGTGGTGAAAACAGCGATACCTCGTTCGCCTGCGTCGCCACTTATCCGGATAAAAATATCGTTGCCTACATGGGAACCAAAACTCAGTTCAACACGCCATCGAACGCGATTGCGTCTGTGGAAGACTGGTCACGCAATGTGGAAACGCCGCTGACGCCGTTCAAACTCAGCAGCGCGCAGTTGGGGGAAGGCTATCCGGCCACGACTGATCCGGACAATCTGGGTGGCCTGGTACATGAGGGCTTTCTGAAAGAGTTGTGCGCCGTGCAGGCGCAGGTGGTCAATACACTTTTGCAACATGGTGGCAGGGCAAAACCTGTGTACGTTACTGGCCATAGTCAGGGTGGCGCCGAAGCTGTGCTGGCGACGCGCGCGCTGATCGCTGGCGGTTTTGATGTCGTTGCGACATACACGTTTGCGGCACCACGCGCCGGCAACCTGGCATTTGTGCAAACGCTGCCGGCAGGTTTGCCATTGCACCGCATCGAATTCGGCGACGACATCGTTCCACATGTCCCGCCTGCGGCGATACGGCCGGAAATGATGGCGATAGTGCAGAGTCTGAAATCCTTCCCTCTGCTGTCCGAGCAGGCGCAGTCACTGCTGAAATATGTCGAGCGTGTCAATTTGACCGGCCATAGTTTTGCCAGCGCCGGAGCGCTGTGTTACGGCAGCAATAAAACGCAGGCAATGCGCGTCGATATCAGCGCCGATCAGGAGGCTGCCTTATTCTATGACCGTTTATGGAGCCTGATCCGGCATCCGGAACGCTGGGCAGAGCATCATCATCTGGCAGGCACCAGCAGCGATACGCAAGCGGGCGTCAAGGGCAACTATACGGCGCTGGTCAGCACTTTCGCACAGGTGAACTGAGCATTTGTTGTTTCGGATTTTTCGTTGTGACGGTCACTGACGGCAGAGCGCATAGCGATATGCGACGATGCGCAGGGGGCATCGGGCTTCTTGGTCAAGTGACCGTTTTTGCGTTACATTGTGGTTTTCCCGCACACATCCAAAGAAACCGCGTTTGTCTTTGGGTTTTTATATACTGATAGGGAGTATATTTTACACCGCAATGTTGACGTGCGCTTTGAGGTTAAAAATGCCTATACTCCCAACTTTTATATTTTTCGCTGACAGTGCCAGTGATTTTTACAGGAGCAAATTCCATGCAAAAAATCAGTCCTTGCCTGTGGTTCGATGGCAAAGCCGAACAGGCTGCCCATTTCTATGTCGGCATTTTTAAAAACGCCAGCATACTCGAGACGACACTGTATCCGGAGGTCGCGCCTATGCCTGCAGGCACCGTCATGACCGTGCGCTTTGTGCTGGACGGCATGGAATACCTGGCCTTGAACGGCGGACCGGAATTCCGTTTTTCGCCCGCCATTTCTTTCGTCGTCTATTGCGATACCCAGCCGGAGTTAGATGCCATGTGGGAAAAATTGTCTGTTGGCGGCGCGACACAACAATGTGGCTGGCTCACAGATCAGTTTGGCGTTTGCTGGCAAATCGTGCCGCGTATTTTGCCTTCGCTGATGCGCGGCGACGACGCAGCAGCAACACAAAGAGTCATGGCAGCTTTGCTGCAAATGTGCAAACTCGATATCGCAGCGCTGGAACAGGCTTACCGGCATGCCTGACAGCGCAACATTCACATCGTTGAAAAAGGAAAAACATGGCGGAAGTCATCGGCATTGATCACATTTATCTCAGCGTTTCCGACATGGAAAAATCGCAGGCGTTTTATGATCGTCTGCTGGTGCAGGCGCTCAATTTTCACAAGCAAGCGTTCACGCTGGGCGATGACCCGCATATCCAGTATTTCAACCGGCATTTCGGCTTTGTGCTGCGGCCTGCGCGCGTGACGACGCCGCATGAGCCGTATGCGCCGGGCCTGCATCATTTTTGTTTTCGTGTTGAGACGGTACAAGATGTCGGCGAAGTTGCCATGCAATTGCAGGCGGCGGGTATTGCTGCCACCGATGCCCGTTTGTATCCGGACTATGCGCCTGACTATGCCGCGACGTATTTCAGCGACCCGGATGGCGTGCGACTGGAAGTGACGAATTTTCGTCAGGAGAGACGCGAACGTTATGCACAATGCTGAACATTTTTTCGGTGCTTCCTGAGTGCGGCGCACCCCGTTGGTAAAACAGTCTGATTTATTTTCATTCAGCACGACCTTGTATCCGCCATGTACCAATCATTATTCGCCCACACAGAACCATTGATCACGATCCGCGAAGCCGTGTCGCATGACTATATCTGGCTGCAGCATATTTATCAGCGCAGCTTCCTGGAAGCCGATTGGTTACCGGCAAGTTCACAAGTGACGCGGCAATTTTCCGATGTGTCTGCAGGTGAGAAAATCTTTGTCGCCCTTCGTTCCGACGCCACTGTGGTCGGGCTGATCTCGGTCTATGAAGACGATGCCTATATTCATCATCTGTACGTCTTGCCTGAAGCGCAGCAGAGCGGCGTCGGGCGCGCCCTGCTGGAGTCCCTGCACGCCTGGTTGCCGCAACCCTGGCGGTTGAAATGTCTGGTCGATAATTTCCGTGCGCTGCGCTTTTATCAGTCGATGGGCTTTGAGGAAATTGATTCCGGGACGAGTGCCAGCGGTGATTATTTTTTACTCAGTCGCGAAGATTGATGGCAAAACACCACTGTGCCTAAGCACGCTGAATTTCGTTTAAAAATCGCTCAGTTGTCTGCTTATGTGCCTAATCTCGGTTTGGCGCGACACAAAATTGGCGTCAGACCGGTGCGGTCGAGTATACTGTCGGACTTCCGATTGACCGCACTTTGAGAAAGAAGCGATACAAACCATGTCTACCTTACCAGCCTGCCCACAATGTTCGATGGAAAATACTTACCCTGACGGCGATAACTACGTTTGTGCGGATTGCGGGCATGAATGGCCGATGGTCGCGGCCGCCAGCGCCGATGACAGCGACGAAAGAATCGTCAAGGACTCTAACGGCAATGTGCTGGCCGATGGTGATGCTGTCGTGCTCATCAAGGATTTGAAAGTCAAAGGCTCATCCACCACCCTGAAAATGGGCACCAAGGTCAAGAGCATACGACTGGTCGGTGGCGATCACGAAGTTGATTGCAAAATGGATGCCGGCAGCTTTATGCTGAAAGCCTGTTATCTGAAAAAAGTCTGATGTCGTTTCATTGAGCTGAGATGCGCGTTACGGCATGCTGCATCGAATGCCAAACGTGGCGATCGTCTGCAAAGACCGTCGCCACGTTTTTTTTTGCAAGTGTGCTGGGTTCAGGCTAATTGAATTTGCCCGTCATGAATGCCGATCAGATGGATCGCCGTATTCACATCTGTCGACGTGACTGCCGCAGCGATCGCCATACCATTCGTGATCGACGCTTGCGGCGTGCTGTAATTCAGCCCCCAATCTACCGCAAACAGATTGGCAACCGTGATTTTGTTGTCCAGCAGATCGGCGACCCAGCCCCAGGTTGCATCACCCTTGTAGGTGTGCGCGCCAGCCAGAATGGAGCCCACCATGGCACCGCGACTTTGATGGCCGCTGTTTAATTCGTTGAGCCAGTATTGCAAGCCCGGCGCATCCGCCCCTTCTGTACGTCCCAGTGCATTTTTATAAATGATGTTGATGAAATCGGTGCTGCTGAGGCTGGCGTTGTACCCCGTCTGGTCTGGATATTCCGAGGCAGCAACGAAAAACGCATCGCCGATCTGCTGGAAAGTCATACCGGCTTTATAGCGCCCTATCCAGTAATCCAGCCCGTCCGCATCGGGGACGCGGTTGAAATATGCGACATACAATTCTTCCAGCGATTGCAATGCAGACGAGTTGATGCCTTGTGCATCGCTATGGACTTTCGTGTTGACGATGAAGTCGGAAAACTGCAGCTCTTCCACGCTGTGGGCCGCCCAGTAAGCCGTAGACTGCGAGCCCAGCAACACTGTCGAGCTGGCAAGCTGATTGACGAAATAATCTGAGCCGCTCAGTTTCACATTGATTTGCAAGGTATCGTTGCCGCTGCCGCCATCGATATAGTCGTAACGCACTGTCGTCGGGTCGGCCAGGCTGATCTTGTTGTCTTGCGCATCGAATTGCACAATCGCATTGCTGACATTCAGACTTGTCGCGGCGCCGGACAACTGATTGACCGGCTTGTTCATCAGCGCCGTTTCGCTCTGCTGTGTGGTATTTAAATCCTTGCGGATATAGCCGGTGTTATCGATCGTGGTCAGGTTCAGCGTCGCGCCGTTTTGATACACGCCGGAGCCATAAGCATCGAAATATTGCTTGTCGATGGTATTGACCGTATTGCCGTTGACCTTCCAGGTAAAGGCCAGCAGGCTGCTATCGGGTGTCGTCGCCTGATACAAGCCGGGAATGGTCGACGACATCGACAGATAATCACCAATGGCCGCGTAGTAATGCAGGGCAAAGGCTTCTTTTTCCGGCGCGCTGAACGGCACATTCAAATGATTCATCTTTGAATCCAGGGTTGCTCGCCAGATGCCGCTTGCACGGTAGTAGCCGCCCTCATAGGTGCCGACAACACCCAAATCTCCGTCTTTATATCCTAGCCAGGCCGACCACGGAATGCGACTCAGCGAATCTGTGACATGAGCGCTGTTTTGAAATCCCGGATCCGAAATCGGATAATTACTGGCAATCGAGGAGTCCACATACTCGTCCTGCAAGCCAGCAAAACTGTGGCCGATTTCATGCAGGACTACTTCGGACGAAGCAATATTCCCGGCAGACGCCCACGCGATTTCACCACCGGCACCGCCATACAGCGCCGTGTTGACCAGCACCACCGTCAGCTCGTGTGCATTGCTGGCATACGCCTGAGAAACGGCGGTATCAACCTTGCCAAAATCACCGTACAGCAAACGGCCATCGCTGCCATGCTGGCTGGAATCAAAATAGGTATTGACGTAGGTATTGTTGTTCGGCTGATCGGTGCCCGATTGCGCCGATGCGACAAACAGGGCACTCGCATTAAACAGATTTTTGTAGACGGAGAAAGGCGCGTTCAGCTTGGCGTTGGCGTCACCCAGCATCGCCGCCAGAAAGGTGTTGGCATCTGCCAGAAAT
Source organism: Burkholderiales bacterium (assembly GCA_028868455.1). Classification (GTDB taxonomy): domain Bacteria; phylum Pseudomonadota; class Gammaproteobacteria; order Burkholderiales; family Burkholderiaceae_D; genus Undibacterium. The sequence continues at coordinate 5,858 of JAGWUK010000057.1, forward strand.
TTGGCACGCTCGGCGGCTGTATACCCTTCTGCCACAAAAACAATATCGACGCGATTAGCACTGGAACCATTGGTCAGCAGGGTGGTGATGTCAGCCATGATCTTCCTTCGCCAAAAAAAAGTGCGCCATCAAATGTTGGCAGCAATCATGACGCTATCGTACAACAATCATGGCTGTTGGTCAGGGACAAAATTTGCAAATGAATGACCAAAAGTTGGCCGATCGCAGCTGAGTGATACGGGCGATCTGCGAGACGGGCTGTACTGCCACACGGTGATAGCAAAATGGTGCGGCGCACCTTGCGCAGGTCTCAATACACGTCGCGGCGGTAGCTGCCTTCTGCCAGCATTTTGTTGACCTGTTGTTCGCCGAGGATGGTGTTCAGCGTGGCATGGACTTGTTCTGCCATGCCGCGCATGCTGCCGCACACCATGATGACGGCGCCTTCGCGCACCCATTCTCGGACGGCCGATGCCTGCTCTGCCAGTGCGTGTTGTACATAGCGGCGCTCGGACTGATCGCGTGAAAAACACAGATGCAGTGCGGGTAGTACGCCGCTGTTGTGCCAGCTCTGGATTTCTTCGCGATGGAAGAAGTCGCGCAGGCGTTGACGTTCACCAAAGAACAGACAATTACGCACATGGCCGTGCAGAGCACGCTGTTTGAGATGCGCACGCAGACCCGCCAGCCCGGTGCCGTTGCCGATCAGGATCAGCGGGCAGTCGTGTGGCGGCGTATGAAAATGCCGGTTCTCACGCAGACGCAGCTGGATGTGGCTGCCCACAGGCGCAGACGCCGTCAGCCAGCCAGAACCGATTCCCAGACTGCCGTCTGGCTGGCGCATCTGGCGTACCAGTAATTCGAGCTTGCCATCGGCGGGCAATGAGGAAATGGAATAGGCGCGGTGCGGTAAGGACGGCTGCACCTCGGCGGTCATTTGCAAGTCATTTGTGGGTGAAAACCCGGGGGCGATTTCGGCAATATCACCGGCATGCCAGCGGATACGCGGATCGGGCGGCGTGAGGGCAATGCGATAGACCGGATCGCCAAGACTGTCCGGATTCATCAGATGGCGTTCCGCCAGTATCCAGTCCTGAAAAGCAGGCGCCTGCCACTCCGATTGCGCCGTCGCTGCACCGAGCTGTCGCAGATGCTGCTGCCAGCGTTGTAATGCAGTCGCATCACCATTATCGACTTCGGTCATGTCGAACAGGGGCTGTGCCTGTTGCTGCTGCAGCCAGTGCTCCAGCCGGTGTGCAAATGCGCAAAAGTGTTGATAGCGACGATCACCGAGGGCCAGGATGGCATAGTGCATTTCCGGCATGGACAGGGGCTTGCCTAGCCAACGCTGGCAAAATTCTGCCGCCGAATCGGGGGCGTCGCCTTCGCCTGTTGTGCTGACGATGAACAGCACGCGTTTTGCGCTCTGCAATACGGCACCGTCCATGCGGCCAATGGCCAGCACCGTGGCAGTCGATCCGCCCTGTTGCAAATCCTGGGCGGTCTTGCGTGCCAGTTTTTCGGCAAATCCGGTCTGGCTCGCATACACGACCAATATGCCGTTCTCACTTGCCTGCAACTGGCCGGATCTGCCGGACTGCTGCGATCGATGCCGCAAAACGGTATGCAGGCAAAAACTCAGGTAGCAAAGAAGCACGAGCGTGGCTGGTAGCCAGCGTTGATCCGGCGTGTGGAAATGCAGGCTAAAAACGCTGGCGATCAATAACGCCATCGTCAAAAGTCGACTGGCGCGCGATGAGAGAAAACGCATTGCTTGATCCGTCCCGATTTAATCCAGCAGCGCAGCCATGGCCGCACTCAGATGTTCTTGAAGTCCCTGTTCGCTGCGACAAATAAACTGCGCCGCAATCTGGTGTTGTTGTGCGTAGGCCAGACCGTGTTCAGGGCCGAGCACGGTTAACGCCGTTGCCAGCGCATCGGCGGCCATGCATTGCCGGTGCAAGACAGTGACCGACGCCAGCGAATTGGCAACCGGATAGCCGGTGCGCGTATCCAGCGTGTGCGAATAGCGCCGTCCGTCGCGTTCAAAAAACTGGCGGTAATCGCCGGATGTGGCAATGGCCAGTCCGCACAGCGCGACAAGGTCGCCAGCCGCGCCGGTATTGGCGCCAGCATTTGTCTGCATCAGATCGGGAACGGTTTCAATGGCAACCCACCACGGCGTCCGATCTGGCTTGACGCCGTGCCCGCGAAATTCTCCGCCGATCTCGACCAGAAAATGCTGCACACCGTGTTCCAGCAGAAATTCTGCCAGCAGGTCAACCGCGAAGCCCTTGGCAATTGAAGACAAGTCCAGCCTGACACCGCCGGTCTGCAAAATTTTGCGCTGTACGCGATCCAGTTGCAGGTCGCGCCACTGCGCGCTCGCACTGGCAGAGTGCAATAAACCGGCATCCGGTATCCGGCTGCGCGCTCCGGCGGGGCCAAAGCCCCAGAGATCAACCAGTTCGCCTGCTGCCGGATTGTAGGCGCCGCCAGTTTGCCGCGCGAGAAAAACGCCGTAGTCCAGCACGGTAAAAAATTCTGCCGATAGCGAATGCCAGCTGCCCGGTGCAGCACGGTTAAAGCGGCAAAGTTCGGAGTTCTCGTCCCAGGTGCTCATTTGCGCGATAACCCGCTCCAGCCTTTGCAGAATGCCGGTTTCCAGTGCGGCGACAGATGCGCCTGCAATGGCAGGCAGCTGCACTTGCCATTGCGTACCCATGGTCGCTCCCGACAGCGTGAACATGCGGGCATTGTCCGGCACATCCTGAAGCGGCGGTATGTCGGTGGGGATAAAGACGCGGCGGTGCATTACTGGGGCAACACTTCCAGCGTCGCCGCATAACTGGCAACGCGTGCCGTGGCGGGCGGCGTGAGTTGCTGCGTATCCTTGAGATCGGCTTCCAGCCAGTACATGCCGGCAGCAGGCCAGTTAATCGTTACCTGACCATCCTTGTCGGTGGTATAGGTTTTTTCATCGAGATTTTGCCGGTAACGGATACCACCAGCGATGACAGTCACTGTCATTCCGGCGGCCGGTCTGCCGTCCAGTAAAAAGCGAAAACGTGCCGGTTCGCCGGCAAACAGATCGTTGGGATGACTGACGGGGATAAGTTCTAATCCTTTTTCTGTCGCCTCCAGCGCTTTGCCGCCGGGTTTGCCATTGGTGACAAAGGTTTCTATGCGGCCAGAGCGTTGCGTGACTTGCAGATCCTCGGCGTTGGCAGGAATGTCCTTCGACAAGTTTTCTGCCGGACCGCGCCAGCGCATGGGTTTGCCATCCAGTTTGTAGCTGGCAAACATGCCTTCGCTCAATAAGCTGAGTTTATAGCTGCCGGTCTGCATCAGATGTACATCGAAGCTGCTGCGGAATTTTCCGGTATGCGGGTTTTCTGCGGCGACGCTGCTACCATCCGGTGCAACGATGTGTAACTGATCGAGTTTTAGCGGCATGTGATCAAAATAAAATACATTGCTGGCCGCCGCCGCATCCAGGCTGACCCACGGAGCATTGCCGGACAGGATGGTGGACGATGGCAGCAGGAAAGGCCGGTGCGCATGAGCAGATAAGGCGGAGCAGGCGAGAACAGCAAAGGCTGCAACGTGGCGTAATGATTTCATGGGTTTTCTTTCTGGATTATTTAACCGACAGCGTCACGTTGCCGAGTTCGTGGCTGCCGCTGGCTTTGGCTGCTTGCGCAGTGCTGCTTTGCCACTGAAACGGGAGCCGCAGGATTTCGCGTCCGCCACCTTCGCGCGCCGCTTCTACGACAAGCTGATAGTCACCTGCGGGCAGATTTGCCAGCAGCGGATTGCTGCCGGCGATATTCAGCGTATGCACGCCACTGGTGCGGGTAGCGCCGCTGAGTCCATCGACAGGCATGGTCAGCTCTCGGCCGCTACGCCGCCACCATTGACGCAAATCCTTGAGCCATTTATTGCCTTCGTTGTTGCGTTTTTTCAGGTCATACCAGACGGACAGATTGCCCGCGAAACTCTGATCCGGTTTTTCCAGCCAGATGGCGACATAGGGCCGGTGATATTCGGCCACATTCAGGCGTGGGATTTCTACTTGCAAAGTCAGGTCAGCGGCAACGGCTGACAGCGCCGGGGCACCGAGCAGACTGGAAATGGCAAAAGGAAGTAACTGACGCATACGGAATATCTCTCCTGAAGATTAATGAATGAAAACGAGAGCCAGCAATAGCGGCAAAAGCAGACCGAAAACGACAACGGGCCAGGTGGATGGGCGATTTCCGGCATGCATCTTCAGCAGAAACAGACCGGTCAGACAAAAAATCAGGCACAGCACGGCGAACAAATCGATGAACCAGTTCCATGCGCTACCGGTATTGCGCCCCTTATGCAGGTCGTTCAGATAGGCAATCCAGCCGCGGCTGGTCAGTTCGTATTCAATGGCGCCGCTGTCGAGGTCAATCCGTAACCAGGCATCGCCGCCAGGTTGTGGCAGTCCGACATACACTTCTTCGGGCGACCATTCCGGCGCCTGATTACGCATACTGGTATGTAATTCATTTTCCAGCCAGTCACTGACAACTGGCGCCAGTTCGGATGCTTCAGCCGTTCTTTGCTGAAGCAATTGATCCAGCAAAGGGCGCGGTAATTGCGCTGTTTTCTGGCTGACCTGCGGATGCGCTTCTATTTGCGCGGCGTGATTCAGCGTGATGCCGGTTGCCGCAAACAGCAGCATCGCAATCAGGCACAACGCCGA
>JAGWUK010000058.1 GCA_028868455.1 Burkholderiales bacterium
GCAAGTGGATCGTCGGCGAGGTGAGGGGCAAACGTATGGAACAGGCGCCAGCATGATTGTAAGTTTCTTAAGAATTTCTTCAGTATTACCTTTTATGCTGGCGCGACCGGGCGGGGCACTGTTGCGTGATGGTGACGGAATCACTGTATTGTCACACGGGCTGGTAAAACATTTGATGGACAACAAGAGGTGAAAACCAGACCTTGCTAGCTTGGTGAAAATAAAGGGGACGCGAATGAATATCTACCGGAAAAGAGCCGCACAAAGAATTGCACTTGTCAGCGTTATTCTCGCGGCCATAGGCAGCCCGGTAGCCTGGCTGGTTTCGCGTGAAAATGCGGAAGAAGAAATCGTGTCATTTGCGATAGAAGAAAGCCGCCGCCCTCTGGCATTTTTAAATGAAGTCGAAGCGCCGGAGGTCGATAAAATGCGTTTGGCCCAGGACGGTGCCAATGCACTGGCCGGTGGCATATTTGATATTGCAGAAATTTACGATGCGCGCGGGAAAAAACTTGCAGAGCAATCTTCCCCGACCGGCAGTCGTATTGAGTCTCTTTTATCGCATCATGAACGTCCCGCTTACCGTGATGCGTATTACGAAAACAAAGCGATTGTTTTCGATGGACAAGAAAGAAACGCCATCCGGGTCTTTGTCCCCTTGTTTGACAACCAGCGGCAATTGCTTGGCTATTTCGAAGGTGTGCGGCTCATTCCAAAATGGCAGATTACGCAAATTTCATCGGATGCCAGCATCGTTGCCCTGATGGTGGCCATTGCGTCCCTGTTGAGCGGTTTGACGATTTATCCGGTCGTGGCTTATCTCTCCAGAGAAAACGAACGCAAGACCAAAGAAATTTTTTCTTCGCATATTTCCATGATGGAGGCATTGGGCAGAGCGATTGCCAAGCGCGACTCCGATACCGGTGCGCACAATTATCGTGTGGCATGGATGTCGGCCAAAATGGGTGAAAGAATCGGCTTGAGCGGAGAGCCCATGCAAGGCTTAATCATCGGCAGCTTCCTGCACGACGTTGGAAAAATCGGGATTCCTGACGCCATATTGCTTAAACCGGGAAAGCATAGCGATGACGAAATGCATATCATGCGCACGCATGTTGCGCATGGTGAAGAAATCGTACATGGTGCGGGCTGGTTACCGAGCGTGGCAGCTGTGGTCGCGGCGCATCATGAAAAATGGAATGGCGAAGGTTATCCGCGCGGACTGAAAGGCGCGGGGATTCCTTTGGAAGCGCGCATCTTTGCTATCGTGGATGTATTCGACGCGCTTTGCTCCAAACGACCTTATAAAGAGCCATTTAGTTTTGAGCAGGCGGTCGACATTTTAAAGCAAGGTGCCGGCAATCATTTTGATCCGGAATTGCTGGACGTATTTTTGGAAATGGCAGCGGACATTCATGCCACCATCTCCACCTTGAACGAAGAACAAATTCGTTCTTTGCTCAGGGAGAGTATGACCAGACATTTTGTGATCAGCCAATGATGCGTCGACCCGTTTGTCAACGTAATTTGACCGTGTTGATACGTACTGGTTTGGCGTTGGTCGGATTGAAATACGCCTCAACCAACTGATTTTTTGCATCGTAGCCATAGATTTCGTAGCATGAATGATAGGCGATCTTCAGGCGGAAATCCCTGTATCCGCGGTAGCGCATCAGCACCTTAAATTCTTCCTCAGATAACCACTCACTTTGTGGCAAGGATGTACAGCCAGCTAGTGGCTCGTCCGTTTGCATAGGTCTGGATTTTTCCTCTGCCGTACCGAAGGCCGGCAGCATGGAAGCGCAACAGAACAGCGTCAATGCGAATGCAGATTTCAACATAAATTCTCCTGAGTGTGAGTGAAATGCGGAACGAACCAATGCAGGTACCGCCGGCTAGTCGATAGACCAGATTGCATGCGTATCCAATTGCAGGCGCGCTTGCGCTTCAAGGGCATCAATCTGTGCTGTTTCCGCCGACAGCGTCGCATCCAGTGCCTGTCGGCGAGCGTTCAGCGTGTCTGTCAGCGCAGCCTCACCGAGTTGATACGCGGTCATCATTGTGTTTGCCTGATTCTGGCTCTGCTGTTGTACTTGCAGCATGGATTGCCAGATCAGATAGCTGCGCTGACTTTGCGTGATGACCCTTTGGGCGACGGTACGAACTTTTAAACGGGTCTGCGCCAGGTTTTCCTGGGCGATCTTGGCTCTCAAAGATGCACTGTCGCTTTCACTGCGACGATAACTGCCGGGAATCGGAATGGAAATACTGATACCGAAGATACGCTCCTGTCCATCGCGTTCCCGGCCGGCACGAAAACCGATGGTCGGATCAGGCATTTTGTCACTGGCAGCCCGGCTTGCCTGCAAGGAAAGCAAGTCTGCCTGCGCCTGAGCAAGTTCCAGTTCATGGTTGTCCTGCAGGATTCTGTCTAGCCAGATGTCAGCGCTATCAGCAGAGAATTGCGGCACGGCGATCGCCACAGGATCCGGTTCCGGCAGCGCAGGGTAGCTCGTTTTTAGCAATTGCAGCATCTGTTGTTCGCGCAGGAGTGCTTGCTGCAGCATTGCATTGACGCGTTGGTATTCGGTGTCTGCCATGACGGCCTCAAGTTTAGCCGCATCGCCAGCCCGCACGCGTTTGTCGGCAATCTGACGCAGATCATCGGCAATCGCCAGTTGCTCTTGCAAGCGACGTACGGTCAGTATTTCGCGCAAGCTGTCGAACCAGTCTTTCATCAGCGTACGTCCTGCTTCATGCCAATTGTCGGCGCGGCTGGCTTCGGCGATCAGCAAACCTTTTTCGCCGATAGCAACATCTTTTTGTTGTTTGCCGAACCAGCGTACAGGGCGTTCCAGTGCGAGCTCTTGCTCATTAAAGCGATCACCGATCTGGTCAGTGCGGCGATTGGCTGCGACTTTGAGTGACCATTCATAGCTGCCGGACTCCAGCTTGGATTTGCCCTCTCTGGCAAGATCAATATTCAGAGTGCTGGCACGCAACAAGGGCAAATTTTCCAAGGTCTGGCGTACCAGATGTTCGGGCGGCAGTGCCGCCAGTGGCAAAGCGCGGCTAGTCGTGTGGGCATTTGTTTGTGGCGTAGCGCTGACGGTATTTGCGCTGCTGTTCAGGCTGAGACTCGCTGACAACAATGCGCTCAGTACGATCACGCGGGATGGGAATTTCATTGTAGTCTCCCGAATGCCGATACAGGCGTAATCCAGTAAGCCACATCGCTGTTGCGTATTTCTTCTTTCAGCGCCTGCAGCAGTAAGGGCAATGTGTTTTCGCTACCGACAATAAATACCAGCTTGCGTCGGCAACGTCCCTGTACTTTTTCCATAGTGGACAATAAGGACGCGCCCTGACCCATGCCTTGCGCTTCTATGATGGAAAAACCACTGGCCCATTGCGGATGCAGCAAAAGAAAATCCAGGACATCTTCTTCCAGACTCACTGGTATCGCCAGCGTCAGCATGGCGTCATAATGTTTATTCATGATCGTTTTCTTTCTCAATGCAAACTAAATTTTTGTTTCCGTCGCTGGCGGTATACCGAAGCGCTGAAACAAGATAGGTAGCAAAATCAGCGTCAGCATTGTGGCAGTGACCAATCCACCTATCACGACTATGGCCAGCGGGCGCTGAATCTCTGAACCGGGGCCGGTTGCCATCAGTAAAGGGATCAAACCGAAGCCGGTAATACTGGCGGTCATCATCACGGGGCGGAAACGTCGCAAAGCTCCTTCGGATACGACCTGATGCAAAGGTGTGCCGCGTGCTACCAGCTGATTGAAATAGGTAATCATCACCAGACCGTTAAGCACAGCGATACCCATCAAGGCGATAAATCCTACCGAGGCTGGCACGGACAGATAGTCACCGGTCAACGCCAGCGCAATCACGCCGCCCAGCAAGGCAAATGGGATATTGACAAAAACCAGGAGCGCCTGACGTATGCTGTGCAAGGTCGTAAACAACAACAGGAAAATCAGTGCCAGCGCAACGGGTACGACGATGGCCAGACGGGCAGCGGCACGTTGCTGGTTTTCAAACTGGCCGCCCCAGGACATCCGGTAACCGGCAGGCAGCACAATTTTTGCTGCCACTTTTGCTTTCGCCTCATCGACGAAGCCGACCAGATCGCGGTCACGAACATTGGCGCGCACGACTACCAGCCGTGAGGAATTTTCCCGCTCCACTTTGACCGGACCATCCACAGTTCGCAGGCTGGCGATCTGACTCAGGGGAATAGCGCTGCCATCGGCGATCGGTAATCGCAGTTGTTGAAACAGCGAAGGCGACATATGCAATTGATCGTTGCCACGGATCAGCAAAGGCAGACGACGCCCATTTTCAATCACGATGCCGGTAGTGCGTCCTTCCACCAGTGTGCGCAGATCATTTTGTATGGCTTCCACGCTGAGACCGAGGCGCCCTGCGGCTTCGCGGTTGATATCGACCTGCATGTACTGGACGCCTTCGTTTTTGACCGTCAATACATCCTGGCTGCCGGGGATCGCCTCGACCACCTTGACGATCTCATTGGCGAGATTGCCGAGTATCTGGTTATCTGTACCGTAAATCTTGATTGCCAGATCACCGCGCACGCCCGACAACATTTCCGAAGTGCGCATTTCTATCGGTTGTGTGAAACTGAAATTCATACCGGGAAATTCGGCAGTTACTGCACGCAGGCTGTCGATCAGCGCTGCCTTATCTTTACTGCGCCACTCCTTGCGCGGTTTCAACACAAGGAAGCTGTCGGTTTCGTTCAAGCCCATCGGGTCTAATCCCAATTCATCGGAGCCTGCGCGGGCGACAATACTGCGTACATCCGGTACTTGTTCCAGAATCCGTTTTTGTACAGCCATGTCCAGTTTGGCGGATTCTTGCAGATTGACCGAAGGCAGTTTTTCGATCTGCATGATGATGTCGCCTTCATCCAGCGTTGGCATGAATGATTTGCCGATCAGCGGAAACAGGGCAGCCGTCACGACCAGTGCGACGATGGCAGCAATCGTGACTTTGCGTCCATGCGCCAATGCGCGTGTCAGCAGCCACAGATAGATTGCCTCCAGTCGTTGCACCAGTTTTGGCGCCGGGCCGTGGCTGTCTTTCAGAATGAAGGATGACAAGACAGGAATAATGGTCAGCGACAGGACTAAGGACGCAGCCAGTGCAAAAATGATGGTCATGGCGACAGGCGCAAACAGTTTTCCTTCCAGTCCCTGCAATGACAGCAGCGGCAAAAATACGATCATGATGACCAGCATGCCTGCCGTGACCGGCACGGCGACTTCGCGAACGGCACGATAGATCACATGCAGGCGCGACAGCGTCGGGCGATCAGTCGCGCTGTGATGGGCTTCAATATTTTCAACCACGACGACGGCTGCATCAACCAGCATGCCTATCGCAATCGCCAGACCGCCGAGTGACATCAGGTTGGCCGTTAAACCATAGCTCTGCATCAGCAGGAACGTCCCCAGCGCGGACAGTGGCAGGATGCAGGCGACCACCAACGCCGAACGGACATTACCCAGAAACAGATACAGCAATAACACGACCAGCACGGTTGCTTCTGTGAGCGCTTTCGTGACCGTAGAAACGGCGCGCTCGACCAGATTGCCGCGATCATAAAACGGCTTGATCGTTGTTCCGGCAGGCAGACTTTTTCCGATCGTGATCAGCCGTTCGCGTATCTGATCCACGGTTTTCTGCGCATTGGCGCCGCGCATTGCCAGCACCAGCGCTTCTACCGCTTCACCTTTTCCATCCTTGGTCACGGTGCCATAGCGCGTCAGCTCGCCTATCCTGACTTGTGCTACGTCGCCCACCTTGATGGCGTAGCCGTCGCGCATCAGTATGGCAATGGCTTTGACATCGTCAAGTGTGCGGATGCTGCCATCACTGCGGATCAGCAACGACTCTTCGCCCGAGGCCAGACGTCCGGCGCCATCGTTGCGGTTATTCGCTTCCAGCGCAGCCTGTAACTGTGCCAGTGAGATTTTGCGTGCCGTCAGCGCGGCGATATCGGGAATGACTTCAAAACTCTTGACCATGCCGCCAAGCGAATTGACATCCGCCACCCCGGCGATATTGCGCAATTGTGGCCGGATCGTCCATTCGAGCAGACTGCGCTTTTCCATCAGCGACAGCGGTCCCTCGATCGTGAACATGAAAATTTCTCCGAGCGGTGTGGTGATCGGTGCCAGACCGCCGCTGACCGACGACGGCAAATCCTTCATGACATTGCTGAGTCGTTCACTGACTTGCTGGCGCGCCCAGAAAACGTCGGTGCCATCCTGAAAATCCAGCGTGATATCGGCGATCGCATATTTGGATTGCGAACGCAGTACGGCCTGTTTGGGAATGCCGAGTAATTCCTGTTCCAGCGGTGCGACGATGCGCATCTCCACTTCTTCCGGCGTCATGCCGGGCGCCTTCAGGATCAGTTTCACCTGCGTGCTGGAGACATCCGGGAAGGCATCGATAGGCAAGTCTTTAAACGCCTGTATGCCGGCAGCGATCATCAGCACCGTGACGACGATGACAAGCAGGCGTTGCGCCAGCGAGAACGCGATGAGTCGGGCTAACATCATTTACCCCCGCTGGTCGTTGTCGTCTTGGCCGGGGCCGCAGCTTGATCTTCGCCCAGACCTATCCACGCGCCTTTCAATGCGACGATGCCTTTACTCGCCACCTGACTGTCGGCGTTCAGTTTGCCGGTCTTGCTGGTCAGCCAGATCAGTCCCGCGCTACCCGGAACGACCGTGACGCGTACCGCCTCGAATCCAGTACCGGTTTTTAAAAATACATAGTCCTCTGCACCGTGACGCACCAGTGCCGACGCTGGCACACCCAGGCTGCCACTGCTGACGGCACTGCTGCTATGCGTTGCCTCGACAAACTGATTCAGCTTCAGGCAGGCAACGCGGCGGCTGGCTTCGGCGCGTATCAGCGTGCTTTGATCGTTGCCGTTCATCTGCGGTGAAATCGCGATGACTTTCGCGGTTGTGCAATCCTTGATCGTAAGCAGGTCGCCAACGCGTATCGTGGCAGCTTGCTGGCGTGCGGCAAGAAAGTCGATCCACAAGGCGCTGTCCTGGCTGATTCTGGCGATTGGCATACCGGCTTCCACACGTTGACCGGGATGTAAATCCAGCTCCAGCAAGGTACCGCGCACGCCAGCACGGATGCTCAGATAGGGCGACAGTTTGTGTGTGGTGCGCAGGCTGGCAAGCTGGGCGGTACTATAACCGGCTGCCCTGAGCGTCTGATAACGTTCTTTCGCCGCGACGTCGCTCTGAATCGCGATGCCACGGCTGTCTTGCAGACGGCCAAGTGCGATGATGCCTTCTTTGTACAGCGCTTCATCACGCGCCAGTTTTTCCTGATGCAGGCTGGCCTGTGTGGCTAGTTGCAAATATTCTCTTTGCATTTCCATCCATTGCTGGCTGAACAAGGTGGCAACCGGTGTCGCGCTTTGCACCTCTTGCATGGCGTTGACATGAATCTGCTGCACCACGCCGGTGACAAAACTGCTGACGATGGTGATGGCATTGGTTGGCGCTACGACCGTGCCTGACAAATGCTGTCCCGCATCGGTTGCCGTATCTGGTTTGTTGCTGGCGAGGCTGACGCGACTGGTTTCTATGCCGGCGCGACGTATCTGCTCAGGGCTGATGCGTATTGCCTGCACCTCCTGGGCGCGTGACGGTGCGATGATGAGTGCCGCCAGCACGATGCCGGTCAGCATGACAACGGCTTGATTGCACTTGGCTGCGCGGAGCGAAATGGTTTGCGATGAGTGACTATGCATGGCAGATTACCCAATGGTCGAAAGTAGGTATCTTGATTCGGATAACTTAAGAACTTCTTAACAAGTCATGCTTACAATGCAGTCAAGATGAGGTCGGGGAGGAAACAGATGCGCATACTTTTGGTAGAAGATGACCCGCAATTGGGGCGTGCAACGCAGATCGGTCTGGATCAGGAAGGCTATGCGGTGGACTGGGTGCAGTCTGGCGATAGCGCGCTGACTGCCGCACGCGTCCATGAATACGCCTGCGTGTTGCTGGATCTGGGTTTGCCGGTGACGGACGGCATGGTGGTACTGGGAAAATTGCGCAGCGCAGGTTTTGCCGGCGCTATTTTGATTGTGACGGCACGCGATCAGATTCCTGACCGCATTGCCGGACTGGATGGCGGTGCGGATGATTTCATCATCAAGCCCTTTGATCTGGATGAGCTGGCGGCACGTATCCGTGCTGCTTGCCGACGCGCTGCCGGACGCACGCGGGAACTGATACGGTATGGTGATGTGACGGTGGATGTCGCGGCCAAGATCGTCACGGTACAGCAAAAGCCGGTTGTGCTGACCACCAAAGAATTCGGCATCTTGCAAATGTTGCTGGAACATCAGGGGCAGGTATTAGCCCGCGAGCAACTGGAAGAAGCCCTGTACGGCTGGGGTGAAGAAATCGAAAGCAATACGATACAAGTGCATGTTCATCATTTACGCAAAAAATTGGGAAAGAACCTGATACGCACCATCCACGCCGTCGGCTATCTGATGGACAAGCAGACTGACACTGCAAGCAATCTGACGCCGGCAGCGGTCGCCGGCACGACCGAAAGCAAAGCATGATCAACACGGCAGAGTTGACCACGCCGACCTGGTCTTTGCGAAGAACGTTGCTGGCGATATTGCTGACGCTGACGATTTCAGTCTGGGGCTTTAGCGCCGTCGTCGTGTATTTCGATGCAGATCAGGAAAGCCAGGAATTATTCGACCAGTCCCTGGCCGAAACGGCGCATCTGTTGCTGACGCTGGCCGATCATGAAGTCGAAGAACGCATGGCGATGTCTGCTTCGACGCTGGCCGAGTCAAACAATGATTCGCATAACCAGTATTTGCTGTTTCAGATCTGGGACAACAATCATCATCTTTTGTATAAAAACACGGGCGCTCCTGATCTGCCTTTTTCTGCCGACGGGCAAACCGGATTTGGCTGGCACACGCTGGATGGTCGTCAGTGGCGTACCTATACTAGCTGGAACACCAGTCAGCACCTGCAGATACAGGTGGGTGAGCCTATCAGTCACCGCAAGCAGATCAGCGGTCGTTTTGCCATCAAGCTGCTGGCTCTGGCGCTGATCATCGTGCCTTTGCTTGCTGGTGCGATCTGGTGGGCCGTGAATCGTGTATTCCAGTCCTTGCAGGGGTTTGCCGAGGCCGTGGCGCAACGTACGCCGAACGACTTGCGGCAATTGAATGCGGCCGGTGCGCCCAGCGAAGTGCTGCCCTTGTTGCAGGCGATCAACCGCCTGTTTGGTCGCGTCAGTCAGACACTGGAGCATGAGCAGCGGTTTACGGCCGATGCTGCACATGAATTGCGCACGCCGCTGGCCGCGATCAAAACCAATTTGCAAGTCATTCAGCGCGCGCGTAACCCGCAAGAACGCGATGAGGCTGTATCCGGTCTGGCCACCAGCGTGGATCGGGCAACGCGTCTGGTGGAGCAACTGATGACCCTGGCGCGCCTAGAGCCGCAGCATCAGAAAGTGCAGCAGATGGTGATGCAGGATGTCTCTGCTGTATTGCGAACGCAGTTGCCGTATTGGGAGGCACAGGCAGATAAACTGGGTCTGCATTTTGAGACGCAACTCGACGCGGCATCTTGTCTGATACAGCCGGAGAGCTTGCTGATTTTGTTCAGAAACATCATGGATAACGCATTTCGCTATACGCCGGCAGGCGGCCGTATTGTCTTGTCTTGCCGGACGGAACAGGGCAGGGTGTTACTGCGCGTTTGCGATTCCGGCAGCGGCATTCCGCCTGCGATGCGTGCCCGCGTGTTTGAGCGTTTTGTGCGCCTGTCTGATGCCAGCAAGCCGGGCAGCGGGCTGGGCTTGTCCATCGTGCAGCGGATTGCGCAAGTGCACGGTGCCACGCTGAGTCTGGCCGATGGACTTGACGGCCAGGGACTGTGCGTGCAGTTGCTGTTTCCGGACAGCCCGCCGGCATAAAAGCAGGTGCCTGGCAGGCGAAGGCTTGGTATTGCTGTCACGTCGTGGGCAAACGCGTATCATAGCGACCCTGCTGCCAGGTTCCTGCATCGTTGCCTGTTGTGCTGGTGTGGCTGCAGGATTCATGTCAACTTCAATTTTCTTGTCGCTATGCACACCCAATCTTTGCCTGCTTCTGCTTCCTCTCTTCGCCAGCCGCGGGTTGTCGTGATCGGCGGCGGGCCGGCTGGCCTGATGGCGGCAGAATCCTTGTCGGCACGCGGTGTACAAGTCGATGTCTACGACGCAATGGCGTCGGTAGGGCGTAAGTTTTTGCTGGCCGGAAAAGGCGGCATGAATCTGACGCATTCAGAAGCCTTGCCTGCTTTTCTGGCGCGTTATCGTGAGCGTGCCAGCGACTTGACGCCGTTGATCCAAGCCTTTGACGCAAACGCTTTACGCGCCTGGGCGGCGAATTTGGGGATAGAGACATTTGTCGGCAGCTCGGGCCGGGTGTTTCCGGTGGATATGAAGGCAGCGCCGCTATTGCGTGCCTGGCTGCATCGTTTGCGCTTG
>JAGWUK010000726.1 GCA_028868455.1 Burkholderiales bacterium
TCCAGACCATGTGATCGCTGTGACGTTGGTAAAATTGTTGGCTTGTATTTGAGGCTGTTCATTGAGGCCTTGCCTTACGAAGCACAAGGCGCGAAGAAATCGCTCGATAAAATTACTACAATTATAATTTACTAATTATCTTTTAGTCTAGCTTTCTGACGAGCAACAGACCCAATTATTTTGCAGCCAGCAGATTGCTTGACTGAAATCTCCCCACGTTTACACTGTCAGACTTCGGGTCTGGCAGTTATCGCCTGTCAGGATTGACCCCATCCGAAAAACCATAACAATCGGCGGTGTCGTGACCGGTGTGCTCCGGTGCGCGGCGCCAGCTAATCACGCCCTGGAGCAAACCTTGAGCAAATATTTCGCCCTCCCCCTGACCATGATCGCTGTCGCCCTTGCCGGTCTGCCTCTTGCGCATGCCGATGAAGGTCAATGGCAGCCACATCAGCTGTTGCAGCTCAAACCGGAGTTACAGCGTGTCGGTATCGCCATCGCACCGGAAAAGCTGGCCGACTTGTCGCAGCACCCTATGAGTGCAATGGTGTCGCTGGGCGGGTGTTCTGCCTCGTTTGTATCGGCGTCCGGCCTGGTGGTGACCAATCATCATTGCGCCTACGGTGCGATACAGCGCAATTCCACGGTCGTGAACAACTTTATCAATCGCGGTTTTCTGGCGAATACCCGCGCTGAAGAATTGCCTGCCGGATCGGATGCGCGCATGTATGTCACGGAGACGCTGGAAAACGTGACCGCCAAAGTATTGCAAGGCATTACGCCCACCATGTCCGGCAAGCTGCGTCACGCGCATGTGGAAAACCACATTAAGGCGTTGATTGCCGAGTGCGAACAAAACAAGGAATACCGTTGCTCGGTGCCTGAATTTCATCGCGGGCTGGAGTATTACCTGATCCGTCAGCTGATGATCCGCGATGTGCGGCTGGTGTATGCGCCGGCCGAAAGCGTCGGTGATTTTGGCGGCGATGTCGATAATTTTGAATGGCCTCGCCAGGCCGGTGATTTTGCCTTTTTGCGCGCCTATGTCGGCAAGGATGGGCGTCCGGCCAATCCGTCGCCGGACAATGTGCCGTATCGACCCAAATCCTTTTTGACGATTTCTGCACAAGGTCTGAAAGCGGGTGATCCGATTTTGCTGGCTGGCTATCCCGGACGTACCAGTCGCTATAAATTGCCTGCCGAAATCCGCTTTGCGCGCGATCACAGTTACCCGGAACGTGTGGAAGAAGCGAGAGCCGATCTGGCTGTGATTGCAGCAGCCACCCAAGGCAATGCTAAAAACGTAGTGCGCTATGCCAGCGTGGTCAAGGGTATGCACAATGGTCTGAAAAAACGCGAAGGTTTACTGGCCGGATTTGCCCGCAAAGACATTGCAGCAATCAAGGATGAACAGTACGCGGCGTTTCGTGCCTGGTATGCGCAACAACATGCCGATCCGGCCTTGTTGAAAGAGCTCGAAGACGTCATCGCCAGCGACATGGCCTTGTCGGATGAGGAATTCGCCTGGTCAGTGGCGAATACCAGCGCATTATTGAAGAGCGCCCGCACTTTGTATCGCGTCGCGCTGGAAAGCGAAAAACCGGATACCGAGCGCGAACCGGGCTTTCAGCAACGCGATCTGGCGCTGGTTGCGGCCAGACTGAACCGGCTGGAGCGTTCGTACGATCAGAATGTCGATCAGGCACGCTATACGGCGGCCTTGCAGCGTTATAACAAGCTGCCTGCCAGCATGCACCCGCAAGGTCTGGATGTGTTATTGCCAGCACCGGAAACCGTTGTGGCACTGTACCAGCAGAGCCAGCTCGGCAACACGGCAACGCGGCTGGCGTGGATGAGCAAAGATGTCAGCGCGTTCAAAAACTCTGACGACGCGTTCATCCGTCTGGCGGTGAAACTGCATGAAACAGACATCGCGCTGGAAAACCGCCGCAAAGAAATTGAAGGCAATCTGGAACGTCTGATTCCGCAAACCATGCAAGCCATGATCGACTGGAAGAAATCGCAGGGCAAACCCGTGTATCCCGATGCGAACGGAAC
>JAGWUK010000727.1 GCA_028868455.1 Burkholderiales bacterium
AGGCGATTCCTATCGGCAGAATGGCCAGCAGCGAAGAAATTGCAAATGCGATATTTTGGCTGAGTTCACCGGAATCCGCGTATGTGGTCGGACACAGTCTGGTCGTTGATGGCGGCCTCGCGGCATGAGGCCGCTGCGCGTACTGGTGAGCAGTCAGATAATTAACGGAGGCTTCATCATGCAACATTTGGGTCGTGCTGTATTGGCGTTGTCACTTGCTGCTTTGCTGGGTGCATGCAGCAGCATTGTTCCGCAGGCGCATGTGCCGCGCATTGTGGTGTTTGGCGACAGCAATGTCGATAACGGCAATTTGTACAAGCTGACCGGCGACCAGTTACCGCCGCCGCCGAACTGGCGCGGGCGTAATTCCAACGGGCCGAATGTGGTCGAATATCTGGCCAAGGACGTTGGTGCGACGCTGGAAGACTATGCAGTCAGCGGTGCGACGACGGGGCAGCTGAATATCGTTGGCCATTTTTCTCCTGCGCTGGCGCGCTTTGCCGGTACCGGGATGTCATGGCAGATTGGCGAGTTCATCAAAACCGGCCATCCGTTCAGCGACAGGGATGTGATCATACTCTGGGCTGGTTCCAACGATATCTTTCATCAACAGCGCAACGACGCCGGTCTGTTACAACTGCGCATTGCCGAAGCCAGCGCCAATATCCGTGGTGCCTTGCATCGCCTGTATGGACTGGGTGCGCGCCGCATCGTGGTGGCCACGCGCACGCCGCGCGAAATGATCGGCAATGACAACGACATGAACGGCGTCGATCTGAATCGCCAGCTGCGGCAGCTTGTCGCGGATACACACGATCTGCCAGGGGCGCACATCATGGTGTTTGATGCGTATGCAAGTGTTGCCGACATGATGCAACATCCGGCGCGTTACGGTTTTTCGGAAAACGGGCAATTATGTGTCGTCGTTCCTGCCTGCGCGTCAGAGCGCTATGAAGACGGCCTGCATGTCGCCGACACCTATATCAACTGGGATGCGGCACATAAAACCACCCATGTACATCGCATCATGGCGCAGCAGCTGGCACAGCTTTTGCGCCACCAGGCAGACTAGACGGGAGGCGACGTCGTTTCATTTGCCCTGAAGCTATGCCTGCCTATAATGAATGGAAGGACAGTACGGTATCCGTAGCGGGTTGGCATTCTTGATCGCTGCAACAGTCGGACGCAACGTGGATCTGCCAAGGCATGGGAACAGCCTGCGCGTCGGTCTTAAGGTATTGTGGCATTACCTCTTATGTCACGCTTTCGGGAGAATGAACATGGATAACAACGAACAGGAAAAAGCCAGGCTGGCGCAGCAGTACGACAAGCTGGCAGCCAGGTTTAACGAGTTGTATCTGGCAGGCAAGGAACGCAGTCGTGAGTCCATGAATGTGGCGCTGGAAAAAGCACGTGAGCAAATGACTGCCGTTGGAGAATTCAGTGCCGAGCGCGGCGAAGAACTGAAGCAATACATGGCGCGTGATCTCGATCAGACGATCGCCGATGCACAAAAACTCGGTGAAGAAGCCAGGGAAAGATTGCACCCTTCGCGTCTCGGCGCGGGCGCCATGGCGTCGCTGGCGGCGATGCTGGATATGACCAGCAGCGCAATTCAGTCTCTGAAAGAAATGACGCAAAACGCGATTACCTACAAAACCGGCGAGATGACTTCTGCCGGTACGCTGACTTGTCACGGCTGCGGACAAAAAGTCCATCTGAAAGAAACCGGCCATGTGCCGCCTTGCCCAAAATGTAGCGGCACGGTATTTACCAAAAGCTACTGAGGCAGCCAGACTGCAGATGCGCTCACCGGATGGCGTGATTTGCTGATCCGGTTTTGATGTGTTTTATGGACGGAAAAAGACGCGCAATGCGTCTTTTTTTATGTCGCTTATAAAAACAACCACAGAATAAAAGAACGGAGTATATTGCCCTTTAGTTAATGATATGGCGCTGCACGAAGCCGTTCATCAACGCGCCAGGGGCGACATGGTGTTGCCCAGAGTGCTGTGTTTTTGCTGGATTGCGTGACAACGCATCAAGCATGTCGT
>JAGWUK010000728.1 GCA_028868455.1 Burkholderiales bacterium
AGAATGTTTTTAGTCAGGAAAATATATGTACTAAGCTAGATTTTTTACAAGGCTTGCGATACATTGCAATCAACAACCACAAAAACACGGACAACAGGAGAAGGCATCATGAAAGTCTCTGAAATACTCCAGGTAAAAGGTAATATCCTTTTCACTATCACGCCTGACACCGCGATTGCTGAAGCCGTCAGTGTTATGGAAGAAAAAGACATCGGCTCACTGGTGGTGATGGAATACGGCGATCTGGCCGGTATCCTGACTTTCCGCGAAGTGATACGGGCGATTCACCATAATCAGGGTTCTCTCGGCAATGGCACGGTGCGCAAATACATGGATGATCATCCACTCACTGTCACTCCGGAAACGGAAGTCAATGAAGTGCGCCGTATGATGCTGGAAAAACATTCCCGCTATCTGCCGGTCATGGATGCCAAGACCTTGCTCGGGGTGATTTCTTTTTATGACGTGGCGAAAGCCGTGCTCGAAGCGCAGAGTTTTGAAAACAAAATGCTGAAAGCTTATATTCGCGATTGGCCTGTCGAAGAGAACGAAGAGTAAGCCGTTCATGGCAAAATAAATTCAGTAACGCCCGCAATGACATCGTTGCGGGCGTTTTTTTTATTGCGATGAGCGGGAATTGTTTAGCTGGGCTGCTTGTCAGGTAGGGACATGGAAATACTGACAAGCGCGGTCGCTCATTCATTGGTGGTCTGATTAAGGAAATCATTATGCATATAGCTGTCGTAGGCGCAGGGCTGGCGGGATTGACTGTGGCGCGTCAATTGCAGGCGCAAGGACATCATGTCACCGTGTATGAAAAAAGCCGTGGCGTGAGTGGGCGCATGAGTACCCGGCAGACGGAACTGGGGGGATTTGATCATGGCGCGCAGTATTTCACGGCGCAATCGGATCGGTTTAAAAAAGAAATCGCCGACTGGAAAAAATTTGGCTGGGTTGTACCGTGGTCGACGCGACTGGTGACTTTGGAAAACGGCGTCAGTACATCGGCGGGGCGCAGTTCAATCCGTTATGTGCCTGTGCCCGGCATGAGCGCCTTAGGTAAGCAATTGGCGCACGGCCTGGATGTGCGTCTTGAACAACAAGTGCTGGCATTGATTGAGCATGACAAAAAATGGTTGTTGTCGGTGCAATCCGATACGGTCGCCATTCCGGCATCGGCGGGCCCGTTCGATGCCGTGATTCTGGCGATTCCGGCCAATCAGGCGGAACCCTTGTTGAGCGTCGCGCCGTTGATGGCCAAGCAAGCTGTCAAAGCGCGCCTGTCGCCATGCTGGACATTGATGCTGGGCTTTCAGACCAGTCTGGATTTGCCATATGACGGAGCCTGGGTCAATCAATCCCGTCTTGGATGGATCGCTCGTGATACTGCAAAACCCATGCACCGAGCCGGTGAGCGCTGGGTCTGCCACGCCAGTCCCGCCTGGAGTGTCGAACATCTGGAAGATGATCCTGAACGTGTGCGCGATAAACTCGCCAAAGCATTCCATGAGGCAACCGGTTCCTGGGTGCAGCCTATCCACGCGGTGACGCATCGCTGGCGCTTTGCGCAGGCTGTTCATCCGTTGAATGTCGATTGTTTGTGGAACGCCAAACAAGGCATCGGCGTGTGCGGCGATTGGTTTGCTGCCGGACAGGATGGCGCCGGTCGCGTTGAAAATGCTTTCCTCAGCGCGCTGGCGTTGGCGAAAACAATCGGAACCTGACATTGAAAAAAGGGCGGCAGGCAGCTGAATGATCAATGCTGCCACATATACTCCCCAGTTATTTTCAGGAAAATGCCTCAATGCGCGCAGAATCATTGCGGCATTTAAATATACTGTATGGGAGTATATGAGGACTGCGGATAAAAACGTTTGTCGGATGAAGTTGCGGAAGGGGGATGGAGGGAAGTGGAAGGCGAGGCCGACAATTAGTGCAAACACCTGTTGCTGCGACAAATACACGTGCTATGCAAAGCGCCATTTCCCGTCAGCCAGATGTTCAGATTGCACTCTGGCTGACGCAGCAGATACGATTGCTTTGCTTGTCGCTGA
>JAGWUK010000729.1 GCA_028868455.1 Burkholderiales bacterium
AATTCCTGGCGAAAATCTGCTGCCGCCAGCAGTGTCTGGACATGGTGCGGGTCTAGCGGTATGCCTCCCAATCGTGCCAGTTCTGTTTGTAATTCTGTCATTCGCATCAATTATCCCGGACAATTTTCTGAAATGGGGTAGTCAACCGCGCTGTCGTTATTGCGCTCATTATCGCGTTCGTTATTGAAACAATCGGAACAATCAGGCCAGTTTGTCGTCTGCGATGTGATAGTGTGGATCTTCGTATTCATTGACTTCGACCATAGGTTTGGCTTTTTCCAGCACATCCAGACAATCGCGACTGAGGTGGCGCAAATGCAGGGTTTTGCCTGCTTGCTGATAGCGTGTCGCCAGGCTGTCTATCGCCTCAATCGCAGAATGATCTACAACACGCGCATCGCGGAATTCGATGACAACATGCTGCGGATCGGTTTTCGGTTGGAACAGGCTGGCAAAATGCGCCGTAGAGGCAAAGAACAAAGAACCGCGCAGGGCATACACTTTCCAGCCTTTATCATCAGTACTGACCGTCACCTGTATCTGTTTTGCATGCTGCCACGCAAAGACAAGCGCTGCAAATACCACGCCTGCCAATACGGCAATCGCCAGATCGGTCAATACGGTAATGACGGTGACGCCAACCACGATCAACGCATCATGCTTAGGAATTTTCCGCAAAGTCTGCAGACTGCCCCACTCAAAGGTTTTGCCTGCAACCACAAACATCAGTCCAACCAATGCCGCCAGTGGAATCATTTCTATCCAGCGCGACAAGAACAAGATAAACGCCAGCAAAAAAACGGCAGCAACAATGCCGGAAAGTCTGTGCCGTGCGCCATTCCCGATGTTGATCATGCTCTGCCCTATCATGGCGCAACCACCCATTGCAGAAAAAAATCCGCTGATCAGATTGGCCAATCCCTGCGCCATACTTTCGCGATTAGGTCTGCCGCGCGTGTCGGTAATTTCATCGACCAGGTTCAGCGTCAGTAAGGTTTCGATCAAGCCTATCGCCGCCAGTATCAAGGCATAAGGAAAAATCACATACAAGGTTGCCAGATTGAACGGTACTTGCGGTAAATGAAATTGCGGCAAGCCCCCTGCGATAGAGCCCATGTCGCCGACCGTTTTGGTTTCTATGCCCAGACCAGCCACCAACCCGGCCACAATCAAAATCGCGGCCAGTGTCGACGGAATAATGGTGGTAAATTTCGGCAATACTAAAATGATGGCGACAGTCAAACCGGTCAGCCCCAGCATCAGCCATAACTGATGTCCCGCCATCCAGCTCCCGGCCATTTTGAAATGGCCGAACTGCGCCATAAAAATCACGATCGCCAGTCCATTGACGAACCCCAGCATGACAGAATGCGGCACCATGCGAATGAATTTGCCCAGTTTAAAAAACGCAAATAATAGCTGCAACACGCCCATCAACAACACGGTTGCAAACAGGTATTCGACGCCGTGCGTGGTGACCAGATTCACCATCACCACAGCCAGCGCACCCGTTGCACCAGATATCATGCCGGGGCGACCACCCAGTATTGCTGTTGTGATGCAAACGATAAACGCAGCGTACAAGCCAGTCAGCGGACTGACATGTGCCACCAGCGCAAAGGCAATGGCTTCTGGCACCAGTGCCAGAGCGACAGTCAAACCGCTGAGCACATTGGTTTTTATCTCTGAGGGCGTAAGTTTTAACATGAATTCACCTGAAAATAAGCACTCACCAACGACGCCCTGGTCGTCCGTGAAAAATGGGGAGGATAGCTGCCTGCATACCAAACAATCGCGTCGCAGGCATAAGAATCGGGAGTCGCGTCAGCTATCGGGCCAACACGCTAAGGGTGTGAGATGTCATCAAACCGGCGAAATTATGCCACAGCAAGCGTCCTTTCCAATTTGAAAATTGTCGTCCGACACTGCATTGCCGCACCGATGTTCGTTACCGGTCAGCGGGCTTTCGTTGAATTACGCGGCTTAGGCTGAACGTAGAACGCTCACCCAGCTTTTGAAAATTTTGCGCCAGCCATGTCGCCGCACTTTGTCT
>JAGWUK010000730.1 GCA_028868455.1 Burkholderiales bacterium
TGTATAAATCGGATATCAAAAAAGCGCGTGATTCATTGTCTGCTCAAGGCAAAAATCCCTCTGTCGATGCGGTCCGCATTGCGCTCGGCAATACCGGCTCGAAGACCACCATTCACAAATATCTGAAGGAGCTCGAAGAGGAAGATGGTGGCGTCGACGGCCGCAAAATTTTAATCAGCGAAGCGCTGCAGGATTTGGTGGCGCGCCTAGCGGCGCAATTACAAGAAGAAAGCAATGCCCACATCGACTCACTGCGCCTCGAGTTCGCTGAGAAAGAACGATTACAGGCTGGAGCATTGGCCGCTTTGGAAAAGGAATTGAGCGCAGCACGCATTCAACTGCAACGTGCCGACGGCGCTCTACAGGAAGAACAAGCGGCACACGGCCGCACACGCGACGCGCTGCAGCGGGAAACGGTTGCGCGCCATACGGCGGATCAGCAAGTTGCCGACTTCAAGGAACGTCTGACCGAACATGAAGCGCACCGTCGATCGCTCGAAGAAAAGCATCAACATGCACGCGAAGCCCTCGAACATTACAGGCAATCGGTCAAGGAGCAGCGCGACCAAGATCAGCGCCGGCATGAACAGCAAGTGCAACAGCTGCAATCCGAAATGCGTCTACTACAGCAAACATTAATCGTTAAACAGGAAGACGTTACGCGCATCAATCAGGAAGCGGCACGCTTGGTCGCCGATCTGTCGCATGCGCAGAAGGCGCTCTACGATCAGCAATCTCATGGTCGGCAGCTCGAACAGAAGCTGGAATCACTGCAGGCGGTTGAACAGCGGTGTCAACTTCTGGAAGCACAATTTCAGGAGAAAGACGCGCACGCCGAACAACTCAAAGTTGCTGCAGCCGAGGCATTGAAACAGGCTGCCGATACGTCAGCACGCATGCATGCGCTCGAATTGGAGTTGGCCACTGCGCATGCCAAGCTGGAGACGCAGCAGACTATGGCAGAGGAACTACGGGCTTATATGAAACGTCAGGATGTGCCACTAGCCAATGCACGTGTTGTGCCATAGCGCACCGACCATTACACTGGCAAGTCATACACATGCTGCCACGGGAAAATCGACATGATGATCAAGCTTGTTCGCCACGGCCAATCCCATTCCAATACCGGCGAAGTTCTGCCGCACGAAGTCGGCGACTATGGCATTAGCCTGACCGCAAACGGAATTGAACAGGCCCAATTGGCCGGCCACACAATAGGGCAAGATTTTATTGCCGATTCGTTGCTGTATTGTTCTCCGTACAGGCGCACGCGTGAAACGGCTGCCGAAATTGTTCGAACTGCAAATTTGTCTCAGGAAAAAAAGATTTACGAAGATCCGCGTTTAAGGGAGGTGGAACGCGGCTACATGGACGAAGAATCCCAGCACCATTTAAGAAAAGTTCACGGCTGGTTTTACTACCGTCATGCCGGCGGGGAGAGTCCGGCGGATTGCTACGATCGGACCTCGGCATTTCTCGAAAGTTTAATGCGCCAGGCAGCACGTCACGATACGAAAAAGATCCTAATTGTTACGCATGGGATGACCATTCGGTGTTTTGTGACGAGGTTTCTGCACCTAGCGGTTGAGCAATTTGAAATGATGGCAAATCCATCCAACTGCGACATTATCACCATTGCACCCGCTGTAGATCTGGCTGCCCCAGTCTTTACGTGTGGTCAGTGGGGAGTAGATGGAATCGCACTGAGAAAGGGATAAATGCGGACCGCAATCCCGGCCAACCTACTAATATACTTCAAAACGTCAATTTGTCTGATTAACTACTGAACGTTCACAGGGATGCCGATTTGAATAATAGAGAAAAGAAACGGCGCTTGTATGCATGTCTCCTCAAGAGGCTGTCCCATACGTCGATCAAACGGCTCATGGGCATGTTGCAAAAACCGCAGGAACCGGTTTCGATCGAGTCGATGAACCAAGCTATCTCAAACGAATTAAACGGCGTAAGGAATAGAATGTAATCTTCGTAAAATCAATATGTTAGCGAGATTTTTGATGAATTTTGCACAAATCCCGGCCGCCCCTC
>JAGWUK010000731.1 GCA_028868455.1 Burkholderiales bacterium
CACCTGCTTGATCAACTCTTCAGCCAGCGTACCGATACGATTGGATTCGGCGAGCGAGGTGCCTGGATTGAGCATCAGGCTGATGGTAAACGTCCCCTCATTGAAAGGTGGCAGAAAGGCTCGCGGAAAAAACGGCACGCTGGCTGCCACCATTACCACGATCAGGAACATACCGGTCAAGAGCGCGCGTGCATGATCAAACGACCAGTGCAATAGGCGCGCGTCCTGGCGCTTGAGCCAATTCACCAGTGGACTGTCCCCCGCATGCAATTGCTTCATGCGCGGCAAGAGGTAAAACGCCATGACTGGCGTGAGCGTGACCGAGACGATCATGCTGGCCAGGATGGACACGATGTATGCCACTCCCAACGGCGTGAACAAACGTCCTTCGATACCTGGCAACACGAACAAAGGCACGAACACCAGCACAATGATGACCGTCGCATATACGATGGCGGAGCGTACCTCAAGCGTTGCCGCCGCAATCACTTCAATGACAGGTTTGGGAGTGAGCTCTGCACGGTCCATCTTCAGACGGCGTAGCACGTTCTCCACACCCACCACGGCATCATCCACCAACTCGCCGATAGCGATGGCCAGTCCGCCCAGCGTCATGGTATTGATGGACAATCCAAAATAGCGAAAAACCAACGCTGTCACTAAAAGTGAAACGGGAATCGCCATGAGTGAAATCACCGTAGTACGCACGTTAAGCAAAAACAGAAATAGGATGACCGCCACCATAATCGCGCCATCACGCAATGCTTCCTCAACGTTGCTGACGGAATGCTCAATAAAGTCCGCCTGCTTAAACAAGAATGCCGGTTCTGCCACACCTGCAGGGCGGCTCTTGGCCAGATCCGCCACCGCCTTCTCGACTTCGCGGGTGAGCGTGACACTGTCTGCTGTGGGTTGTTTTTGCACCGACAAAATGACTGCGGGTTTGCCTTGATAGCTGCCATCGCCACGCTTGATGGCAGGAGCCAATACGACATGAGCTACCTGCTTGAGCAACACGGGTTGGCCGTTCTTCACTGTAACAACGAGGTTCTGCAAATCCTCAATACGGCTGGTGCGGCCGATGGCACGAATCAAGTATTCACGCCCCTGCGCTTCCAGAAATCCACCACTGGTATTAGCGCCGAAGTCGCGCAATGCGGCATCGAGTTTTTCGCGTTCCACTCCCAGCGACTGCAACTGAGCAGGCAAAGGCTCAACTCGATATTGGCGCACCTCACCGCCGATAGGAATTACCTGCGCCACGCCGGGGATGGTCAGCAGCCGCGGCCGCATCACCCAGTCGGCATACTCGCGCACGGCCATCGGATTAACATCTGTGTGCCCATCGACAGTGCCGGGGCTGGATTCAATAGGCAAGGCGATCAGAAGGATTTCGCCCATGATCGACGAAATCGGCCCCATCTGCGGCACCACACCGGGCGGTAACTGCTCGCGCACCAGATTTAATCTTTCGGCGATCTGTTGACGGTTGCGGTAAATGTCCGATCCCCATCCAAATTCGACATAAACAATCGACAAACCCACACCTGAGACCGAGCGTACGCGACTCACGCCGGACATGCCGTTCATACTCGACTCAATGGGGGCAGTAACCAACTGCTCAACTTCCTCGGGCGCCATACCGCCGGTCTCGGTCATCAGCGTCACGGTGGGCTTATTCAGGTCGGGAAACACGTCCACCGGCATGTCACGTAAGGTAAACATTCCGTAAAGCATCAACAGCAAAGATGCACCCAACACTAACAAGCGCTGCTTAAGGCTGGAATGAATAATGAAATCGAACATAGTCAGCGCACCTGAGAGAGCAAGCTGGCGCCATCGGTCACCACACGATCGCCGTCATGCAAACCGTCGACAACGGCGATGTTTGACGCGTCCAGGGGCTGCGTGCGAACCCCGCGGATGAGAAAGCGTTCTGGGTCAACATGAACCCACACAGCAGCTTCGCCGGTACCCAGCTTCGTCAGCGACTGCAGCGGCACAGCGGTGCCGTGAATGCCAAGTCGCGTACGCACCAC
>JAGWUK010000059.1 GCA_028868455.1 Burkholderiales bacterium
CCAAAAATTGAACTGAACGGCACCAAGAATCACCATAAATTCGCCGACAAAACCGGAAGTTGCAGGCAAGCCACAATTTGCCATAGAAAAGAATACAAATAATGCGGCAAACTTTGGCATGGTATTCACAACGCCACCGTAATCAGCAATCTGACGTGAGTGCATTCGATCGTATAAAACACCAATACATAAAAACATCGCGCCAGAAATGAAACCGTGCGAAATCATTTGTACGACTGCGCCCTGTACCGACATATCGTTAAACAAGAAAAAACCCAATGTTACAAATCCCATATGTGCAATCGAGGAATAAGCGACAAGTTTTTTCATGTCAGCCTGAACCAATGCAACCAATCCGATATAAATTACGGCAATCAGGGATAAAGTAATCATGAAGCCAGCCATGTAGTGGCTCGCATCTGGCGCAATAGGAAGTGAAAATCTTAAAAACCCGTAAGCGCCTAATTTCAACATAATCGCCGCCAACACAACAGAACCGCCAGTTGGCGCCTCAACGTGCGCATCTGGTAACCAAGTATGCACGGGCCACATTGGAACTTTTACAGCAAATGCCATCAGGAAAGCGCAGAAAATTGCAATTTGCGCCGACAACGGCAATGGCATTTTTTGCCAGACAAGAATATCGAACGAATGACCAGATTTGAGATACAGATAAATGATCGCAACCAACGTTAACAAAGACCCCATCAACGTATAAAGAAAAAACTTAAATGCTGCATATACGCGATTCGGCCCACCCCAGATACCAACAATAATGTACATAGGTATCAATGTGGCTTCAAAGAATACGTAAAACAACATTCCGTCAGTCGCGCAAAAAACACCGATCATAAGCCCGGACAAGATGAGAAAAGCGCCCATGTACTGCGCTACTTGCTTCTCAATTACTTGCCATGCCGCAATAACAACTATGACCGTAATGAATGCTGTCAACGGGATAAGCCAAAGCGAAATACCGTCAATACCTAAAGAGTAAAACACATTAAAGCGCTCAATCCAGGTAAACTTTTCAACAAATTGCATGCCATGCGCAGCGTTGTCAAAATGCGTAATCAGCGGAATAGTTGGCAATAAACTAATCAGTGAGCCGAGTAAGGAGATTCCCCTCACGAGACCCGGGTTGCTATCCCGGCCGAAAGCAAGTACAAAAATACCAAACGCAATAGGACACCAGATCGCGAGGCTAAGTAGAGTAGAAGTTGACTGCATCATGATTATATTTTGGGAGCCGTGGTCACTTATTTAGCGAAGGGAAAAAATACTGTGTACGCAAGAAATGCCATGACACCGATTATCATTACAAAAGCGTAGTGGTAAATATAACCAGTCTGTAATTGGCGTATCATCCGAGAAGTCCATCCGACCAGTTTTGCACTACCGTTGACGACTAATCCGTCAATCAGTCCCTTATCACCAATATTCCATAAACCGCCGCCCAGTAATCTGGCGCCGCCTGCGAAGAAGATTTCATTAAAGCGATCCATATAGTATTTATTATCCAAGATCGTATAAATGAAACCTGCTTTTTCTTTAATAGCCGCAGGAATGCTTGGCTTCACTAAATATAAAAAGTACGAACTGACGACACCAGAAACAGCAAGCCAAAACGGCAACGACATAAACGCATGAACTGCCATTGCGACCGGAGACTGGAACTCATGCTTGAGTTCTTCCATCGCATGATGTGCTTCACTAACAAAAATTACCTTGTCAAAGAAAGCACCAAATAACATAGGCTCAATCGCGAAAAAACCAATTAATACGGAAGGGATCGCTAACAATACAAGCGGAAGCCAAACTACCATTGGCGACTCATGCGGTTTTTGCCCGGGAGCCAAGCCATGATGATGAGCGTCATGATCATCATGCTCCTCGTCCGCATGCGCGTGAGAACTAGCATGTCCGAAATTTTCTTTGCCATGAAAGACAAGGAAGTACATCCGGAACGAATAAAATGCAGTGACAAACACACCCGCCAAAACTGAAAATTTTGCGAATTCTGCACCAGGCAAATGACTTGTCATCACTGCTTCAATAATGCTGTCTTTGGAATAAAAACCGGAAAAGAACGGTGTTCCAATGAGTGCTAAAGATCCGATCAGTGACGTAATCCACGTAATAGGCATGTATTTTCTCAATCCGCCCATATTGCGGATATCTTGATCGTGGTGCATACCGATAATGACCGAACCCGCTGCGAGGAATAACAACGCTTTAAAGAAGGCATGCGTCATCAAATGGAAAACAGCGGCCGAATAGGCAGAAGCGCCTAAAGCCACCGTCATATAGCCTAATTGCGACAAAGTTGAATATGCGACGACGCGTTTAATATCATTCTGAATGATACCGAGAAAGCCCATAAACAACGCGGTGATTGAGCCGATGACCAAAATAAATGACAAAGCAGTGTCAGACAATTCAAATAATGGAGACATCCTGGTCACCATAAAAATACCTGCCGTTACCATCGTTGCCGCGTGAATCAACGCAGAAATTGGCGTAGGACCCTCCATCGAATCTGGCAACCAGACATGGAGAGGAAATTGTGCTGATTTACCCATTGCGCCAATAAACAGGCAGATACAGGCTACCGTAATCAACATCCAATTGGTATGAGGTAATAATAGCTTCGCTAACTCTTCCCTTTTTGCGAAGACTTCAACGTAATTCATCGAACCTGCGTAAGCTACCAATAAACCGATACCGAGAATGAAACCAAAATCGCCGACACGATTCACAAGAAAGGCTTTCATGTTGGCGTAAATTGCAGTTGGTTTCGTGTACCAAAAACCAATCAATAAATACGACACCAAACCTACGGCTTCCCACCCAAAGAATAATTGCAAAAAGTTATTGCTCATGACAAGCATAAGCATGGAGAAGGTAAAAAGCGAAATATACGAGAAAAAACGATTATATCCATCGTCTTCGGCCATATAGCCAATCGTATAAATATGAACCATCAAAGATACGAATGTCACTACACACATCATCATCGCAGTGAGACTATCCACCATGAAACCTACTTCAAGCTTCATTCCGCCAACATTCATCCATTGATATAAAGTCTCGTTATAAGTAGCACCGTCGAGTACCGCAGACAATGTCATACAAGAAATAACGAAAGCAATCAAGACACCAAGGATAGTAGACGTATGTGATACTTTTCGCCCTACCAGGTTGCCAAAAAATTTAGTGCCTAGCAAGCCTGCAATTGCAGATCCCGCCAGTGGCGCCAATGGTACTGCTAATAATAATTGTGGGTTAAGTTGCCCCGCCATGATGACCCTTTGTTTGCTTATTACTTTTCTTAAATCGCCAGCGATACGCGACTAGCTGAAGCACTAGTCATACATTTATCCTTTTAGCGCATCCAAATCTTCGACGTTGATTGTGTCTAAATTTCTGAACAAGACAACTAAAATTGCCAAACCGATCGCAGATTCGGCAGCCGCCACTGTCAAGATAAAAAACACAAATATCTGGCCAGCGACATCGCCCAAGTAATGGGAAAAGGCAATGAAATTAATATTCACAGCCAGCAGCATCAATTCAATCGCCATCAGCAGCACAATAATATTTTTACGATTCAGAAAAATTCCTACGATCGAAATCGCAAATAAGATCGCACCCAATATCAAGTAATGCGTCAAAGACAAAGTCAAAGTCATTTATACCTCCTGCTTTACTGTAGCGGATGCAGTAGTGTTGGCTTCCACACGACCAGATTCCGCCTTCATACTGACAATGCGAATACGATCCTTGCTTTTCACTTTTACTGCTGCTGCTGGGTCAAAGTACTTACTGTCTTTACGACGACGCAAAGTCAGGGCAACTGCTGCGACGATCGCAAGCAACAAAATCGCTGCTGCGACTTCAAAAGCAAGTTGATAGTGCGTAAAAATCTCTATACCCAAATATTTGGTATTACCTATTTTGTCCGAAACCGCAGGCACATGATTGTCAGGACGTAAAAATCCACGCCACAACACAGCTGCCATTTCCAAAACAATGATGCCACCGACTGCAGCAGCCAACGGGAAATGGCTCCAAAAACCTTCTCTAAGTTTGTCCAAATTAATGTCAAGCATCATCACAACAAACAGAAACAGAACCATGACTGCACCGACGTACACCAAAACCAGCACGATTGCCAAAAATTCAGCCTTCAGCAGCATCCAAATTCCGGCGGCATTAAAGAAAGTCAGAACTAAAAATAAGGCGGCATGAACCGGATTACGGGCTGATATAACCTGAGTCGCAGCGACGATCATGATCGCCGAGAAAACATAAAATAAAACAGTAGTAAATTCCATATCGAATCAGGCCTCGTTAGCGGTATACGGCATCTGCGGCACGCGCAGCTGCAATTTGTGTCTCGTAACGATCTCCTACGGACAGCAGCATCTCTTTAGTGAAATACAGATCACCGCGCTTTTCACCGTGGTATTCCAAAACATGGGTTTCCACGATGGAATCGACCGGGCAAGACTCTTCGCAGAAACCACAGAAAATGCACTTGGTCAGGTCGATGTCATAACGTGTCGTACGGCGGCTGCCATCAGCACGTTGATCTGACTCGATCGTGATTGCCATTGCAGGGCAGACTGCTTCACACAATTTACAGGCGATGCAACGCTCTTCACCGTTCGGGTACCGGCGCAGAGCATGCAGACCACGGAAACGTGGGGATTGCGGTGTTTTTTCCTCAGGAAATTGCACCGTGATCTTGCGCGCAAACATGTAGCGGCCTGTCAGGGCCAAACCCTTGATCAGTTCGCGCAGCATCAGGCTGCCAAAAAAATCCTTGATTGCTTCCATTTTTTTAGCCTCTTACTTCCAAATATTCCATGGAGTTTGCATCCATGCTGCGACGATCACCAGATACACCAGAGTCAGCGGAATAAATACTTTCCAGCCCAAGCGCATAATCTGGTCGTAACGATAGCGTGGGAAAGATGCGCGTGCCCAAATGAACATGGAAACCACAACAAAAGTCTTAATGCCAAGCCAAATCCAACCAGGGATGAAATCCAAGAAGCTGAACGGCGCTGACCAACCACCTAGGAACATCAAGGACGCCATCGCAGAAATCAAAATCATGTTGGCGTATTCGGCCAGAAAGAACATGGCGAATGACATGCCAGAATATTCAACCATATGTCCAGCAACGATTTCTGATTCACCCTCTACGACGTCAAATGGGTGCCGGTTAGTTTCCGCAATTCCAGAAATCACATAAACGACGAACATAGGTAAAAGCGGCAACCAGTTCCAAGAAAACAGGTTAAACCCGTGACTAGCGGCAAACCCTTTGGTTTGAGCATTGACGATATCTGTCAAATTCAAGCTACCTGAAACCATCAGGACAATGACCAATACAAAACCCATGGCGATTTCATAAGAAACCATTTGAGCAGATGCACGCATCGCACCTAAAAAAGCATATTTTGAATTGGATGCCCAACCAGCAATAATGATGCCGTAGACTTCCATCGAGGTGATTGCCATAATTAACAGCAACCCAGCATTAACATTTGCTAGTACAGTTTCCGGGCCGAAGGGAACCACCGACCAAGCCGCCAGCGCAGGCATGATGGTCATGATTGGCGCCAGTACGAACAATATTTTGTTAGCCTTCGCAGGAATAACGATTTCTTTAAGCAACAATTTGACCGCGTCGGCGATAGGTTGCAATAAGCCTGCAGGTCCAACACGATTCGGTCCAAG
The DNA here is from genome assembly GCA_028868455.1 of Burkholderiales bacterium. Lineage (GTDB taxonomy): Bacteria > Pseudomonadota > Gammaproteobacteria > Burkholderiales > Burkholderiaceae_D > Undibacterium. Next base: position 5,752 of record JAGWUK010000059.1, read on the forward strand.
ACGGATATGCATCCAGCCTATCATCTTGCGTTCCCACAAGGTAAGGTAAGCAACACACCCCATCACTGGCAATGTAATGCAGACAATCTTGATAAGTGTCCACAGTGGCAACCAAAAGGCACCAAGATAATTTTGCCCAAGTTCCTGAATCGAGAGCAGCAAGTTCATCATGCACGCTCCAGTTTGATAGCACCAAACATACCGTCAAGATTCGCGGTCAGCATATGACCTGCAGCGACTCTGACCACAGTATCCGGCAAGGATTTATCTATTCCAACTGGAATTAAAGTGGAACCTACTTTGCTTAGTTTCACCATATCACCTTCAACAACGCCTAGTTTGATCGCTTCCGACTGGCTGATCCATGCTTGCGGTGGACGCGCATCGGCCGTCAATTGCAGAGATTCTGCGCGACGAACAATAGCATCCGTGCAGTAGATACCTACATCTGCCATACGTTCCAAACCGGAAATTTCACTAACAGAAACGGTCGGTGCAATTTTCGCAAGATTATTCAGCTCCGAGGTAAGGTCTGTCTTTTTCAATACGGAATCACGTACGGATTCTGCCGTTTCAAAATCAAAATTCTCCAAGCCCAGCAAATTACCCAGTACACGCAAGACCTTCCACGCAGGACGAGTTTCGCCCAAAGGCTTGACGACGCCGTGGAAGCTTTGAGCACGTCCTTCGCAATTTACAAAAGTACCTGCAGTTTCTGTGAAAGGAGAAATTGGCAGTAAGACGTCCGCATAGTCAGCACCATGCTTAAATGGCGACATGACGACAACCATATCGGCCTGGTCCAATGCTGCTTTGGCTTGCACTGGGTATGCACTATCGAGCAAAGGCTCTGCATGTAAAACGACGTAGGCTTTCTTAGCCTCGGTAAAAACTGGTTTAGGATTGTTAGCAGGAATTGCATTTGCCAAATAACCGCCTACAGTATTTGCGGCTTCGGTCAAATATCCAAACTTGCAACCAGCCACTTCGGCAATCCATTGCGCCAATGCATGCAATTTTGAGGCATCAGGATGATATGTAGCTGCGTTGCCAAGAAACACGCCAGAGTCCCCGGACAACAAGCTAGTCGCAATTGCTTCTGCTTTAGTCGATGCCAGCACGGTTTCCAGACCGGCTGGTTTAGCAACACCTTTCGCAGCTGCGACGGCAACTGCAACTTCAGCCAAGAAATTTGCCCACAGTGAAGGTGCAACAACAGCATTGTTAGACAGTTTGATGAGCAGTTCGTCATTTGCTGCATGCAGCATACTTAACTTGGCACCCATTTTTACCGATTGACGCAGACGTGCTGCCAGCAAAGGATGGTCTTTGCGAAGGAAAGAACCAATCACGAATACATTTTTTAACTGAGAAAATCCGACAATACTGGTACCCAGCCATGGTTTGACAGCAGAATCCAATCTGAAATCAGACTGACGTAGACGGAAATCGACATTATCGGAACCAAGGCCCCGGATAACACGTTGCAACAGTGTCAATTCTTCCAGAGTGGCACTCGGAGCAGCAACTGCAGCGATGGCGTCAGCACCATGCTCGTGCTTGACGTTACGCAAGCCATGCGCGACATATTCGAGCGCTGTCTGCCAGTCAGTTTCCTGCCACTGACCGCCTTGTTTGATCATGGGCTTGGTCAAGCGTTCTGTGCTGTTCAGTGCTTCATAAGAAAAACGATCTTTGTCGGAAATCCAGCATTCATTGATTTCTTCATTTTCCAGCGGAACCACGCGCATGACCTTGTTGTTCTTGACCTGAACAATCAAGTTGGAACCCAGACCATCATGGGCACTCACAGATTTACGTCGTGACAATTCCCAGGTACGGGCAGAATAACGGAAAGGTTTGGAAGTCAGTGCGCCTACCGGGCACAGGTCGATCATATTGCCAGACAATTCGGAATCAACCGTTTTTCCAACGAAGGACGTGATTTCAGAATGTTCGCCACGGTTTAGCATGCCCAGTTCCATGACACCAGCGATTTCCTGGCCAAAACGTACGCAACGTGTGCAGTGTATGCAACGGCTCATTTCTTCCATAGAAACCAACGGGCCTACATCCTTGTGAAATACCACGCGCTTTTCTTCTTCGTAGCGAGACGCTGTGCCACCATAACCGACTGCAAGATCCTGCAGTTGGCATTCACCACCCTGGTCGCAGATAGGGCAATCCAGCGGATGATTGATAAGCAGGAATTCCATGACCGCTTTTTGTGCTTTTACTGCCTTGTCACTGGAAGAACGAACAATCATGCCCGGCGTAACCGGAGTCGCGCAGGCAGGCAGAGGCTTAGGTGCTTTTTCAACCTCAACCAAACACATGCGGCAATTAGCCGCAATAGATAATTTCTTGTGATAGCAAAAGTGCGGGATGTAGGTGCCAAGCTTATTGGCAGCGTCCATCACCATACTGCCCTCTTGGACTTCGACTTTTTTGCCGTCTATTTCGATTTCAACCATGGTCTACTCTAAGTGTGCTAACCGAAGCTGGCTTACATGTAAGTGGGCACCAAGCAATGTTTATGCTCGATGTGATATTCAAATTCTTCGCGGAAATTCTTGATCATTGCGCGTACCGGCATCGCTGCCGCATCGCCGAGAGCACAGATTGTCTTGCCCTGGATATTGTCAGCGATGGAATTCAGCATATCCAGATCATCTGGACGGCCTTGTCCATGCTCAATTCTATGCACCATGCGATACAGCCAGCCTGTACCTTCACGGCAAGGAGTGCACTGGCCGCAGGACTCTTCAAAATAGAAGTAAGACAGGCGCAACAGTGACTTGACCATACAACGAGTCTCATCCATGACGATAACAGCACCAGAACCCAGCATGGAGCCAGCCTTGGCAATGGAATCGTAGTCCATGTCAGTCGCCATCATCACATCGCCAGTCAATACAGGCATGGAGGAACCGCCAGGGATCACTGCCTTGATTTTTTTGCCGTCACGCATTCCGCCGGCCAGTTCCAGCAAGGTGGCAAACGGCGTACCCAAAGGTACTTCGTAATTACCAGGCTTTGCTACGTCGCCAGACATGGAGAAAATTTTGGTGCCGCCGTTATTAGGCTTGCCCAGCGCAGCGTATTTCTCACCTCCCATGGCCAGCACGAAAGGGACGGCTGCAAAAGTTTCTGTGTTATTGATCGTAGTTGGCTTGCCGTACAGACCAAAACTGGCAGGAAAAGGTGGCTTGAAGCGTGGCTGCCCTTTCTTGCCTTCCAGCGATTCCAGCAAAGCTGTTTCTTCACCGCAGATGTAAGCACCATAGCCGTGGAAAGCATGCAACTGAAAATTGAAATCGGAACCGGCGATCTTGTCACCCAGCATACCTGCAGCGCGTGCCTCTTCGATCGCTTCTTCGAAACGGTCGTAGTCAGCAAAAATCTCACCATGAATATAGTTGTAACCAACTGTGATACCCATCGCATAAGCACCTATGGCCATGCCTTCAATCAGCGCATGCGGGTTATAGCGGATGATGTCACGGTCCTTGAATGTACCAGGCTCACCCTCATCCGTATTACATACGAGGTATTTTTGGCCCGGAAACTGACGTGGCATGAAACTCCACTTCAGACCGGTGGGGAAACCCGCGCCACCGCGACCACGCAGGGAAGAAGCCTTCAACTCAGCAATGACTTGCTCAGGAGGGATTTTTTCATTCAGGATACGTTTCAGAGATTCGTAGCCACCACGTGCTACGTAATCTTGCAAATGCCAGTTTTTACCGTCCAGGCCAGCAAGTATCAAAGGCTTAATATGGCGATTATGCAGACTCGTCATTATTTAACCTCTTTCAATTCATTGACCAGACCGTCAATTTTTTCATTCGACATGAAACTGCACATACGCTTGTTATTGACCAGCATGACAGGCGCATCTCCGCAGGCCCCCATGCACTCGCCTTCCACCAGAGTGAACTGGCCGTCAGCTGTAGTCTCTTTATAATCTATTCCTAGCCTTTGCTTCAGGTGATACGCTGCACGCTCACCACCAGACAAGGCGCAAGGGAGATTGGTGCAGACCGAAATCTTGAATTTACCCACCGGCTTGGTGTTGTACATATTGTAGAAAGTCGCAACTTCCTGCACTGCTACTGCTGGCATGCCGATGTAGTCAGCGAGAGTCTGCATGACTTCCGGCGATACCCAGCCAGTTTCATCCTGGGCAATAGCCAATGCGGCCATCACAGCGGACTGGCGCTGGTCCGCCGGGAACTTTGCAAGTTCACGATCAATTTTTTTAAATGCCTGCTCTGATAACACCATAGCTAATGCCTCGATTCGACGCCCTCAGGGCACCGCTTTATCTATCAATCTCACCAAACACAATATCCTGAGTACCGATGATCGTTACCGCATCAGCAATCATGTGACCTTTTGCCATTTCATCCAAACCCTGCAAATGCGCGAAACCTGGCGCACGGATTTTCAGACGATAAGGCTTGTTAGCGCCATCCGACATCAAGTAAATACCAAACTCGCCTTTAGGATGCTCAACTGCAGCATAAGCTTCACCAGCAGGAACATGAAAACCTTCGGTGAACAGTTTGAAGTGATGGATGAGTTCTTCCATATTCGACTTCATGTTCACGCGATGTGGTGGCGCAACCTTGTGATTATCGGTAATCACTGGCCCCTGGTTATTTCTCAGCCACTCAACGCACTGTTTGATGATGCGGTTAGACTGGCGCATTTCTTCCACTCGCACCAGG
>JAGWUK010000732.1 GCA_028868455.1 Burkholderiales bacterium
TGAATCCAAAAAGGTCATGGGTATCCGCCCCGATGGTCATGTGCGCTATACCGTCGGCGATACCCATCACGTTCACGCTTCGTACAAGGACGGCAACTACGATGGGCGCTATGCGTGGATTAACGACAAGATCAATGCCCGTCTGGCGCGCATGCGACTCGACTATTTCATTTGCGACAAAATTACCGATCTGCCCAATGTGCAGGGTTTTCACGGTATTTTCCCCGACAAGGCTGATCCGGTTGATCCAAAAATCAATTACACCACGCGCGTATTTTGCGGTGGCGAATTCTCCATTCCCGTCCCCAATGCCGGCATTGAAGATGGCAGCAAATACCGCTCGCTGTTTACTTGCGTCGATGCAGAATCCATGGAAGTACGCTGGCAAGTCATGATCGACGGCAACTGCGATCTGGTCGCCACTTCGTTCGACGGCAAACTGGCAGCCACCAATCAGTACAACACGGAAATGGGCGTGCATTTCGAAGACATGATGTCGGCCGAGCGCGATGCCTGCCTGTTCTTTAACGTGGCCAGGATTGAGGCCGCAGTCAAAGCAGGTAAATTCAAAACCTATGGCGACTCCAAAGTCCCCGTGGTCGATGGGACGCATGAAGCCAACAAAGATCCGAAAACTGCACTGACCGCTTATGTCTCCGTGCCTAAGAATCCGCATGGTGTGAATGCCAGCCCGGACGGCAAATACTTCATCTGCGCCGGTAAATTGTCGCCGACTACCACCGTGATCGAACTGAACAAAGTGCTGGACTGGTTCGAAGGCAAGATGGAAAAAATCGATGACGCAATCGTCGCCGAAGTCGAACTCGGTCTCGGCCCTTTGCATACCGCTTTCGATGGCCGCGGCAATGCTTACACAACCTTGTTCCTGGACAGCCAGATCGTCAAATGGAATGTCGATGCAGCCATCAAATTCCACAAGGGCGACAAAAACTCGAAATACGTGATCGACCGCCTCGACGTGCAATACCAGCCTGGCCATCTGAATGCATCGCATTCGGAAACCAAGGCGGCTGACGGCAAATACCTGGTGGTCGGTTGCAAATTCTCGAAAGACCGCTTCCTGCCTGTCGGTCCTTTGCATCCGGAAAACGAACAATTCATCGATATCAGCGGTGAAAAAATGGTGCTGCTGGCAGATCACCCGGTGCGCGGCGAACCACATGATTTCATCATTTTCAAACGCGATATCGTCAAACCCAAGCAAGTCTATAGCCTCGACGATTTCCCGCTGGCGATCAAGGATCCGAAAGAATCCGGCGTGTTCCGCAACGGTAAAAAAGTCACGGTCAAGCTGACTTCGCAAGCACCCGCATTCAGCCTGCGGGAGATCAAGCTGAAAAAAGGCGACGAAGTCACGCTGATCCTGACTAACCTCGACAAGGTGGAAGATTTGACGCACGGCCTTGCCATTCCTAAATACAACATCCAGTTCATCGTCAATCCGCTGGAAACCGCTTCGGTGACATTTACCGCCGATCAGGTCGGCGTGTTCTGGATGTATTGCACCAATTTCTGCCATGCGCTGCATCTGGAAATGCGCAGCCGCATGATCGTAGAAGCCTGACCCGGTAGTTGTAGCTCTGGTGCCGCCTGGTTTGTACCGGGTGGCACCTCCACACACTCCAAGCGCAAAGCTTGTCTTGCAGGAATGAACATGTATTTATCTGGCAAGCCTGTCGCCCTCAGCTTCAAAGGCTGTCTGCTGGCGATCTTATTTTTCTTATGCTCATCTCAGTCCTTACTGGCTTCAGCCAATACTTATGAGGCAGCGCTGCCGGCTGAACTGAAAACGGCCAAAAACATGTGCGCACTGGTTGATTGCCTATCGGTATTTCCCGGCGCAAAAAGTTTTTCCGACAGGATGGGGCAACCGCCTTATGTCGAAGCATATGGCGATACGACTGCCGGCAAAAAACAGTTACTCGGTTATGTGATGCTCTCGACAGATATCACGGATACACCGGCTTATTCCGGCAAACCGGTTGTCACGCTGATCGGCATGGATACGCAGG
>JAGWUK010000733.1 GCA_028868455.1 Burkholderiales bacterium
AATTGTGCTAAAGGCCACTAAAGTGGATGGCGTTTATACGGCAGACCCTAAGAAAGACTTATCGGCAACCCGGTATACAACCATTTCATTTGATGAGGCAATTGCTCGCCATTTACAGGTAATGGATGCAACCGCATTTGCGTTGTGCCGTGATCAAAAGCTGCCAATCAAAGTATTTTCTATTATTAAACCTGGTGCGCTGAAGAACGTAATTATGGGGGCAGACGAGGGAACCTTAGTCCACGTATAATTCAGCGTTTCAGATTTACTGATTTAATTTTGATAAGTTACCTGCGATCTGACTCGAGGTAATTGCATTAATGTATTGGAGGATGGTATGGCAGTAGCAGATGTTAAAAAGAATAGCGACCAAAGGATGCAAAAGTCCATTGAGACTTTAAAAGCGGATTTGTCCAAGGTACGTACGGGACGTGCGCATACAGGTATTCTTGATCACGTCATGGTCGATTACTACGGTTCGCCTACTAATATTACGCAGGTCGCCAACGTTACGCTGATTGACGCACGGACAATTGGCGTTCAACCCTGGGAAAAAAAGATGCTGAATGCTATCGAAAAGGCAATCCGCGATTCAGATCTGGGTTTGAATCCTTCCAGTCAGGGAGACATGATTCGCGTACCAACACCACCATTGACAGAAGAACGTCGCAAGGAAATGGTGAAACTGGTCAAGACCGAAGGTGAAGGTGCAAAAATTGCCATCCGCAATATTCGTCGCGATGCAAATGAGACTTTGAAAAAGATGCTGAAAGAAAAAGAATGCTCTGAAGATGATGAGCGTCGTGCACAGGATGATATTCAGAAGTTAACAGATAAATTTGTTGCTGAGGTAGATAAGTTACTCGCAGAAAAAGAAAAAGAAGTGTTGACCGTTTGAGTCTGCACAAAAATTTCTAACGAGTCCAAATTTACATGTCACATATCAGCTCCACCAAAGAAATCCCTGTCGTTAATTCGATTCCTACACATGTCGCCATTATTATGGATGGTAATGGGCGTTGGGCGACCAAGCGTTTTTTACCTAGAGTGGCAGGCCATGTCAAAGGTGTTGAAGCCGTCAGGGGCGTGGTTGAGGCCTGTGCGAAGCGCGGAATTTCATTTCTCACTCTGTTTGCGTTTAGCTCTGAGAATTGGCGCAGGCCAGCAGAAGAAGTTTCCTTGTTAATGCGCTTATTTGTATCGGCGCTGGAAAAAGAAGTAACCAAAATGCATGCCAACGATATCCGGTTAAAGGTGGTTGGTGATCTGACGCGCTTTGATACTGCTTTACAAAACATGATATTCGAAGCAGAGCAAAAAACAGCGAAGAATAAGAAATTAACTGTCACTATCTGCGCTAATTATGGTGGTCGGTGGGATGTAGTTCAGGCAATGAATAAGTACCGGACTGAAATTCCGCCCGATCAACATATCACAGAGGCGCAATTGGAGCCTTACCTCTCGATGGCATATGCGCCCGAGCCTGATTTATTTATTCGTACGGGCGGAGAAACCCGCATTTCCAATTTTTTATTATGGCAATTAGCATATAGCGAATTGTATTTTACAGATACATTCTGGCCTGATTTTGACGCTGCATCACTAGATGCTGCAATTGAATCTTATCAGACCAGAGAGCGGCGTTTCGGCAGAACCAGTGCGCAAGTCACGGGTGAAATTTCCAAATAAAAGGCCAATTCAATGTTGAAACTTCGCGTGATCACTGCGCTAATTTTGCTGGCAGTTCTTTTGCCTGTTCTTTATTCGGCGTCATTTGCTGCATTTTCTGTTGTTGTAATAATTTTTTTTGCAGCTGCTATTTGGGAATGTCAGCGCCTATTTAGTAAGCCTGCACCGATTCTGATGGCCACCGTCTGGTCGGGTTTATTTGCCTATCTTTTGTTTCATTTAAGTAATTTTTCAGCACCTTTACTGTTTGCGTTTTGTATCGCGTTCTGGCTTGTTCGCCTGATCCCGTCCCTTGTGCGTGGATTGCCTGGCGTAAAAGGATTTGCGAATGGAATGTTAAGCAC
>JAGWUK010000734.1 GCA_028868455.1 Burkholderiales bacterium
CGGTATGAGCCGCTCTGAGTCGGACGCCGCGGTAGAGCTGATTCGCAAAGTGACCGTCGGTAAATCCTTGCTGATGGTAGAGCATGACATGAGCGTCGTGTTCGGGCTTGCCGACAAAATTGCGGTGGTCGTGTATGGCGAAGTCATCGCTTGCGACACGCCAGCCAACATCCGGAATAATCAAAAAGTCAAAGACGCCTATCTGGGTGGACATGCCCCTGCGGAGGCCAGCGTATGAGTGCATTACTCGAAATCAAAAACCTGAATGCGTTTTACGGCAAAAGCCATGTGCTGCACGGCGTCGATATGCATGTCAATCCCGGTGAGATCGTCAGCCTGCTTGGACGCAACGGTGTAGGTCGCTCGACGACGGTCAAGGCAACCATGGGGCAGGTTGATGCAACCGGATCGATCCTGTTCAAAGGGGAGCAGATCATTGGTCTGAAAGCGTTTCAGATCGCGCACAAAGGACTGGGCTATGTCCCGGAAAATCGCGATATCTTCCCCACGTTGACGGTGGAGCAAAATCTGATTCTTGGGGAAAAATCCGGCAGCAGCAAAAACAAGCAGGCACGCTGGAGCATCGACGATATGTACCAGATGTTTCCTCGTCTGCGCGAGCGGCGCAATACAGCGGCGGGCGTGATGTCTGGCGGCGAACAGCAGATGCTGACACTCTGTCGCACACTCATGGGTGATCCGGATCTGATTATGATCGATGAGCCAACCGAGGGGCTGGCGCCAAAGATCGTGGAGCTGGTGGCTGAATATCTGAAAGAACTCAAAAATCGTGGTATCTCGGTTTTGCTGGTGGAGCAGAAACTGGCCATTGCATTGGAAATTTCGCAGCGTGTCTATGTCATGGGGCACGGCAGCATTGTGTTTGAAGGCACGCCCGAAGATTTGCGTGCCAACGATAATATTCGCAAGGAATGGCTGGAGGTGTAGCAGGTGGGCTGGCAGGCGAGCGTCAATGCGCGGCTGCCAGCGTTTTGCTACAAAAAATACTGCGTGCAGCCATGCCGCCGAGATGCGGGATTGGGGCGACTTAAATACTATACTGAGATGGAGTATATATTTGGGTCGCAATAAAGACGTGCGCTTTTAAGCAAAAAATTGATATACTCCCCTCTAAGTTTGATATCGCTTTGTTCGCTATCAACGCAAAATAGGTGTCGCATTCATGGCGATGGATTTGTAGTAAATCTGGCTGGCTGCTTCAAAGCCGGAATCAATGCCGAATAGCAGCCACAGCGCGCCGCTGGCATCTGTCGTCACTTCCAGCGGCGTGGCGTTATTGAGTTTCTTTTCCAGATATGGTGCGTGGCCGCAATCGCTGCTGGCATTGCCTATCGTTCCCAAAACCAGCGCCGATTTTCCTGAAGTGGCTTGCGCGCCGCGATCGAGATTCATTAAAAAATCATCCCCTTTTTGTATCGTTACCGGTTCGGCCACCGAGGCGCCACCAAAGAAATACACGCTGTCGCCTGGCGAACCGCCAACGCCATAACACCCTGTTGCTACATTACTGATGATGTTCGCCTGAAAGCGCAAGGCGTATTTGGTTTTTGGCGCAAAGCCGGTAATTTTCTTCTTAATATAAATGAACAGGTCGTCGCTACGGTTGGTGCCAAAGGTATAAAAGCCTTTGCCGGTAAATGGCGCGGGCAGGGTGCGCGATTCTGTAACGACATCAGTTGGTTTGGTGCCTGTCGTGTAATCCGAAAATCCGCCTGTCCAGCCAGCCGACTCAGTGTTGAAGTCGACTGCGTATTGCAACGGCACCGGTGCGGATTCCCAGTCTGCCTTGCCACCGCAGGCTGTGACGGCAAACGTGACTAACAGGCTGCTGATGGCGGAGAGGTTTTTCATGAAAAATTCCTGTTAAAAAATAAACGGATGAAGAACGTCAATCGCCGTGCAAAGTCACATTTACATGTTGGCACGACGGAAAAGGACGAAAATTCTCAGCAAGAATAACGATCGCAGGGAATCAAATCGCGTTCAAAATGTCTTCCAATTGTCATC
>JAGWUK010000735.1 GCA_028868455.1 Burkholderiales bacterium
GCAAATTGGCTTTCGCCACAGAGATCAATCAATCTCCCAATGTCGGGTTTCTGGTTCTTTGTTTAACGCAGATGACGAAGTCTATTTATTGCTCGCATCAAAAAATATCGATCAGGAAATTGCTGTAGAAAATGCACGTGTCGTCGCCGAGAATTTGCGACGGGAAAATCAACAAAAATATTCCATGCTGTTCCAGTCTTCGCCGATTCCGTTAGGCCTGATGAATGTGGCGGATCAGAAAATTGTCGAAGTCAACGATATCTGGCTGAAACATTTTTCTCTGCCTTACGAAATCACTCATGACATTTTTCAGGCGCTACCGGGATTTTGGGCTGATGGTGATCAGCCTGCGGCAATGCTCGATAGCCTGCAGGCAGGCAATAGCATTGACCAATTGGAAGTCCTCGTGCGCGACAAAGAAGGCCGACATATTATTTGCCTCATGTCGGCGCGTTTACTGGAAATGCATAATAGCCTGATGTGCATTTTTTCATTGTTCGACGTTACGCGCCAATATCAGGTCGAGCAGGAAATTCGGGAAATGACGGCCCAGCTGGAAGACCGGGTCAGACTCAGGACAATCGGACTACAGCAGGCTAACGTGGAACTTGCCTCTGCGATGGAATCCTTAAAAATCACCCAGGATGAATTAATCCGTTCGGAAAAAATGGCGGCACTGGGTTCGCTTGTGGCTGGCGTCGCGCATGAGTTAAATACACCGATCGGCAATAGTGTGACCGTTGCCAGTACCTTGCAGGATAAAACGCAGGAATTGTTGGCGGACATCAGTGCTGGCAAATTGCGGCGCTCAGTGTTGGATCAGTATCTGCAAAGCGCGGAACAAGGCACTTCCTTGCTGATGCGAACGCTGGGGGTGGCACGCGAATTGATCGGTAATTTCAAACAGGTGGCAGTCGATCAGGCGAGTAACCAACGACGTAAATTTGATTTGCGTCATGTACTGGATGAGGTTCTTTCTACGCTGGCACCTATGTATAAGAATGGGCCATTTAACTTGATTACCGATCTGGAAGCTGACATTGAAATGGATAGCTACCCGGGTCCGCTGGGACAGATCATCACGAACTTCATGACGAATGCACTGAACCACGCATTTGAGGGCAGGACAGAAGGGCAAATTCTCATTGTCAGTCGTCGGAGCAGTACGGACAGCGTAGAGATTGTCTTTGAAGATAATGGCGTCGGGATTGAGGAAGCCGAACAAAAAAGGGTATTTGATCCGTTCTATACGACCAAACTGGGGCAAGGCGGTTCAGGGTTGGGAATGAATATTGCCTACAACCTTGTCACTGGCGTATTAGGCGGAGAAATCCGGCTTTTCAGTCAACCAGGAAAAGGCACGCGCTTCACCCTTGATTTGCCTTGTATCGCGCCGGAACTGGCAATAGAAGGCGAATAAAAAGTACATCGGGTAAAACGCCTGAATGGCAATGTTATGTCACTGCCGATTTATTTTGCGCGTGGGCGGCAGATCAGGGGCAGGTATTCTTTGGGAACCGTTGTATTGTCTTCCCCCTTGACAGTCATTTTGTCTGGGGCTTCTGCGCCTGCGCAAACCCAGGTCACAGGAACAATAGGCGCATCCGGCACCACCGCCGGGCGCAAGGTCAGCACTTTATCCTTGATGGTGCCATTGGCGCGGTTGCCAAATGTAATATTGATGGCTCCTTCCTTGACAGTCACTGCGCTGATAAAGTTGTTGACGATTTTCTCCGGAACGGGCAATCCTGCAGCCGCATTGTCTGCCGGGAATTTCTGGTCTGCCGCCCACGATAAGGCAATAGGGCCTTTGGCGATATCTGCCAGAGGTATGGATTTTTCAATTTGCTCCCTGACGTTTTTTACCAGATACGAAGGCAGCGCCATTGCTGCAAGTATGGCGATGATGGCAACGACGGCCATCATTTCTAGCAAGGTGAATCCGCTTATTTTTTTCATGAAATTGCTTCGATTTTTTCTGGATAGTTGTTTGAGTTGTTGATCATACGATACACAGTCAGGCTGTG
>JAGWUK010000060.1 GCA_028868455.1 Burkholderiales bacterium
ATATTTTCACTAAAATCCAAAAGCAGCAAATTTATTTTTTCTAGGTTTCTGCATGATTGATCTTGTCCATTTCCTCTTGCAGTTCCTTAACGGCGATTTGCATTTTTTGCATCATCGGTACCATCATTTTCTGCCTCATGACGAGGGAGTTATGGGTTAATACGGGCATTTTTTTGATGAAAGCCTGGCCAGCCGGTGACTTGTAAAAAGCGATAATGCCGTCGACTTCTTCCTGACTCAGGGACTGGCTATAAATGTCGACAAATTTAGGTTCCAGCACATCCCAATTGATTGTTTCTTTCAGAATACTGTCCGTTTTTTTCAAAAACCGGTCGATCGCTTGTTCTCGCTCCTGTGTCTGAGGCGTGTTTTTGGTCGCTTCCTCAAACATTTTTTTTCTTATCGGGACGAGTTGCGCATCGATATTTTTTAGCATCCCCTGCGTATTGGTCAGCACAAAAATTTCCTTAATCGACGCTTCGGTCGGTGCGGCGGCTTGCGCTGGTTCTGCAAGCAAGGCAGCAGCGAAGAGAACTATCTGGCAGAGCTTCATTTTTTAGCCTGAAATGAAGAAGGAATCGCATTCTAAATCAAATTTCTGGCTTTGGCATTTTTGCCATTTTTGCTCTGCCGTACCTTTATATATAACAAGTTTACATATAAATAGTAGTAGTTGTTAACGGCAGGCTCTGCTTGTGGATAATTCGGTAAACATCCACAGAATCAATTGTTTATGAAATTCATAAACCGGTGCAAAGTTTATGTATATCCACAGGACAGTTTTTGGATAGAAATAGCGTTTTGGATAAAGCAATGACTTGCGCACATAGTATGCAGTGGATATCGACTGACTTATCCACAAAAATATTTTCAAAAAAAACTAAAAACGCAGATTTACGACAACAAAATCGTCGTTTTTGATGTCACCTCGCTATTTTTTTTCCAAGGTCGTCAAAAGACCAGCAAAAAACGGGCGTTTTCAACATGTCTGCCGGCAGTAAGACAAATTGCCTGCCCATTTTTTGAAAAATGGGTCAACGCGTTTTATTGGAATGCAGAAAAGAGAATCAGGTGGGCAAGGTCGTGATTTTTTGTGCTGACGGCGATGTGCACTTGCAAAACAGACCGTGTTTTTCTCGGTTTTGCTTGCGTATCGGTTTTCTGACTTGATTTGGTTTGCAATAGCGAAGTGCCGTTTTTCAGAGTGCGCTTTGCATCGCGATTCTGAATTGGGGTTTACTTAGTTAAATTAGTTTACATATATATAGTAGTGATTGTTAACGTCGCCGTTTTTTGTGGATAAGTCCTGTTTTATTCACACAATCAAAGACTTAAGTCATGGATATCTGGTCGGATAATGCCTGTATGAAAGGCGGACAGTTTTGGGATAAGTATTTGCTTGTGGAAAAGTAACGTGGTTTTGCACATTTCCTGCGCGAGATATGCAGGTGTTTATCCACAAGCAAATTGTGTCAGAAAGATCAGAGCTGATCGGCGCGGCGCAATAATCCTGGTGCCAGATGCTGAAACAAGCCGCTGAAAACGCGGTTGCCCTGGCGACGTATTCCCGATAAATGCTGGTGATAGATCGCCGTGTATTCGAGGCTGGCACTGCCGCCGCGTGCGCGTTTGAACTGGCTGGCGCCCGAACTGTAATGCAGGCGCAATTGGCGTTCGCGGCTTTGTTGCAGCAGTAAAGCCATCAGGCGCCGGTACAGACCAAGAGCCGGTGGCAGGCTGGTGTCGTAACCGATCAGGGGCGTGGTGGCCCAGCCGCTGTCGGGGCAGGCGTATAAACCGAGAACACCGACCAGCCTGTTTTGCCAGCGTAAGGCAGTCAGTTCCAGAAAACCGGTTTCCAGGCACAGCTCAAAAAAAGCCGGGGTGAAATCCGGATTCAGATGCGAATGCTTGTCAATGAACAACTGACGAAACAATTGTCGCAAGGCTGGTAAATCCCTGGCTCGCAGCATGTCGGCACTGATGACCTCGACTTCTGCATTGCTCAGCAGGCGCGCATCTTGTTTGACGTGATTATGTTTCCAGACTTTGGGCTGTTGCGGATCGCACAGGTAAATCATGCGCGCCGGCACGAGTTGCCAGCCCGCTTCGCGCAGTCCTTGTGCCAATTCAGGATGCACTTCCGGGCAAATATTACGCATCAGCAACGGGCGCATTGGAAATTCGTCCGCCAGTGTCGTTGTCATTTGCTGCAGTTCACTGGCTTGCCAGGCCGGATACAAGTTGGTCGAAATTAAATGATTACCGATGATGGCAGCCTGATGCAGATGACTCGCCTGCATCAGGCCGGCTAAGGGCGCATACAGACCCGCTGTAGCGACGTTGGCGAGCACCGAGAAAGGTGGCCGCAGGTGGCGCAGGACTTCGTCGCGGGCATAGCGCAGCCACGCAGATTGCGGGCATAGTACATAGCTGGCCGGCGTCGGACTGGCATCAGGCACAGTCACCGGGACGCTGTGTCCGGCGACGTCAATGGTTTCAATATGACATTCGGCGTTGGCTACCCAATGTTGTCCGCCTCGTGAGCGGGCAGCCAGTAGCCACAAAGCATCAGCCGGTTTGCGTGGCGGAATAAAGGTACTCAAAAATGGTGCTCAGAAATTGGATGGCTTCAGTTTTTTTGATACAAGTGCATGCCGCCGTAAATGGCAGAACGGTCAGTCGCGTACAACGCACGATTGCGTTCAACATCGGTATGCCAGTGATTCAGCAAGCTTGCAGGCAATTGGCGTTCCAGCATTGATTCACTGCCGCCGGTACGGAAAACAACTTTGGCGCCGGGTGCGGCTGTACGCGTGACTTCTTCCCAGAGCTCGCTCAGTTGTTGTTGATCCATCCAGTCCTGCGCGTCGAGGAACAGATAGGCATCCATCGACGCCCTTGGCTGTTGACGCAAAAAGTCGGTCAGCGTGGTGTGATGTGCATGCAGGCGATCGATGTTTTGGCGCAGCGTCGGAAAATGCTGCTGTTGCAGATACATAGGTAAGGCAGCTTGCTTGTGGACATCGTAGCGACGGCCAAAAGCTTGTTGTGCAAAGCAGTTTTGATCCAGCGGGAAATCGCAGGCCAGATGGCGCATTCTTTCTTTGAACAACAGGTGCAGGCCATCTTTGGCATCGTGCTGCAAAGCCTGGAACTGCGAAGGCGGAATTCCGAGGCTATACAGGGCCAGCGGCTGACGGGCAATCAGGCGGAACAAGGCGGTATCGAATACCGGCGCCACATATTGCTCGAACAGGGAAGTTTGTTCATTCATCGTGCGTGCTTCCATCAGCTTGCTCATATCGCCACCCATCAGGCGGACGAAGAAATGCGCAAATCCTATGAAGCGGCCCAGCAAACCATGTTGATACGCTTGCTTGCTGAAATAATGAAAACGCGGTTTGCCGGATAACGTGCGGCTTTCCCAGAAATTGCTGGCATCCTCCGATAAATGTTGACGAATATGGCGTTGATAACGCTTCAGATTATCTGGCTGGCTGGCGTCACCGAGAAAAGCCAGCACTGACGCATAGTCGGGCAAATGGCGGATCGCCTGTTGCTTCATTTCCAGCATGGCCAGATGCGTGGCATTCAGATCGACAGCATGCACGGCGGCAGGATTGGCAGACAGATAGGCGAGGGCATTACAGCCGCCGGAGGAAATGGTCAGGATATTGGCACCCGGACGTAATTGCAGCGCATCCAGATCCGACTGCGGATCTTCCCATATCTGGGCATACACCAGGCGGCTGAACCAGTGCGCAAACAAACGGTCGGCGAGGCCTTTGGTGCCTGAGGTGGTGGAATTGAATACGGCGCTGTCAATCAGAGTTTTGCTGCTCATGGTTGTCTCCGGCATAAGTCGACTATAAAACAGACTTTAAGTCCGTCTGGTGACAAGCCGGTGACAACGGAATGACGATTTGATGAAGTATGACAACAGGACAGACCGAAAACCGCATCGGCAGCGTCATCGGTGGTCATCAGTTGTTATTAAGCCAGGAGTACCGCCTTCGTTACGATGTCTCGCCCGAACAATGTTGCGCAGGTGCCTGCAAAAATGAAATTAATCGCGCTTGACGATTAATTTGCGGCGGCGCCCCTGGAAGAATAAAAATATCTGGTAGCCAAAATACAAAATGGCAAACACCGGCATCGAGGCAACCAGCACCCACAACACACCGGCCAGCGGAACCGGGCCGCCCCAGACCTGAATAGGTTTATCGGATTTACCCGGCACCGCTACCGGTGCGGTCATGGTCGGGACATCGATATGGACACCGGTTGCAGCGGCAGGCTGATCGGATGGCCCTACCACGAACACGGCCTGCGATTGTTGCTCAGGCTGGCTGGCGGCAGCCGGTTGCGCTGGCTGTTGTGCCAGTGCCAGCGTGCAGAGTAAGGGGAGAGCGAGCGTCAGTAAAAACTTGAGTTTCATGAATATTATGTCAATGCGATTGAGGCGGCAGACCTTGTGGGCTGGCCTCTGGTAGTTTTGCCCTGGTGGTCAGGGCGGCAGCACGAAGCTATTTTTGCTCGGCAAGTTTTTTCAGGTTGTCGAGTCCAGCCTGAAAGTCGGGACCCACCATTTTATCCATAAATGGTGCGAATAGCTTGGTCATCAGGCTGCCTTCGCTGCTGCCGTGCATATTCCAGGTGATTTTGGTGCCGTCATCGACGCCCTCCAGCATAAAGGCACCGGTCGAGGGTTTGCCCATGCCTTCAAAATGCAGCTCGTATTCCAGCTGGCGATTGGTGATGGCATAAGTGAATTTCATGCCGCCATTGCCCTGACTCCGGCTTTGCCATTCCCAGGCGGCGCCGGTACCACTTTCGGGGCCGGAAAATTGCATATGCATTGCGGCATCGCGCTGATTCCAGACCGACCAGTTTTTCCATTGTTTTGGTGCTGCGACCAGCGGATAGATTTTCTCTGGCGGAGCATGAATAACAAGGCTGCGGCTGACACTGTAGGCATTTGGCAGCGCGTAGGCGATTCCCAGAATCAGGATGATCAAAACCAGCAGGAAGCCAAAAAACCATCGAATGAATTTCATGTCGTTCTCCTGACTATTCTTGTTTCGCTACGATAGCACTTCGGTCTGGATAGTTTGCCTGAAATTTAACGCACGCGGCCAACGGCGATTTCCCATTCGTGCATCAGGCTGGCGGCCTGATCGCGACTCATGGTCGGCAGGAATTGTGCTTCCATTTGCCATAGTGAAGCACATTCCTGGCTACTTTGATAAATGCCTGCACCCAAGCCGGCCAGATAGGCGGCACCAAGTGCCGTGGTTTCTGTCACTTTAGGCCGGATAACGGGGATGCCAAGCAAATTGGCCTGAAATTGCAAAAGTAAATTATTGGCCGCTGCGCCGCCATCAACGCGTAATTCAGTAATGGGTGATACCGCATCCTTAATCATCGCCTGTAGTAAGGCTGTGCTCTGAAACGCAATGGATTCCAGCGCGGCGCGTGCAATATGCGCCACCGTCGTGCCGCGTGTCAGGCCGAGAATGGCACCTTTGGCCGATGGCTCCCAGTACGGTGCGCCAAGGCCGGTAAATGAGGGGACGAAGACGACACCGCCGGAATCTGGCACGCTGGCAGCCAGTTGTTCGACATCCGGTGAATGCTGTATCGCTTTTAAACCGTCGCGCAGCCATTGCACGACGGCACCGCCAATAAAGACGCTGCCTTCCAGCGCGTATTGTGGTGTCTGATCTGTCTGGCAGGCCGCCGTGCTGATCAGGCCGTTGTGGGAAACCGGACAATGTTCGCCTGTGTGCATCAGCATGAAGCAACCCGTGCCGTAGGTATTTTTCGCCATACCCGGTGTAAAACACGCCTGGCCGAACAGGGCGGCTTGCTGATCGCCAGCAATACCGGCAATCGGAATCGCCGCGCCAAATAGATGGGTGTCACCAAATACATGACTGGAAGCACGCACTTGCGGTAACACCGCAGCCGGGATATCGAACCAGTCCAGCAATTCCGCGTCCCAGTGTCCTTCATGGATATTGAACAGCATGGTGCGCGAGGCATTGGTGACATCGGTGACATGCAGCTGACCAGCGGTCAGTTGCCAGGCCAGCCAGCTATCGACGGTGCCGAAAGCCAATTCTCCGCGTTGAGCGCGGGTGCGGGCACCGGGAATGTGATCGAGCAGCCATTTCAACTTGGTCGCCGAAAAATACGGATCCAGGATCAGACCGGTTTTTTGTTGTATGCGGTCGGCGTAGCCTTGTTCGCGCAAAGTCGTGCAATAGGCTTCGGTGCGGCGATCCTGCCAGACGATGGCGTTAAATAGCGGCTGGCCGGTTTGCTTGTCCCACAGTATCGTGGTTTCGCGTTGATTCGTGATGCCCAGCGCGGCGATATCGGCGGCGCGCAGACCGGTTTTTTCCATTACCTGACGACAAGTGGCCAGCTGGCTTTGCCAGATTTCCATTGCATCATGTTCGACCCAGCCCGGCTGAGGAAATAGCTGCCGGAATTCTTGCTGTGCGGAAGCAATTAACTGGCCGCGATCATCAAAAATAATACTGCGCGAACTGGATGTGCCTTGGTCTAACGCCAGCAGATAAGTCATGGTGGATATCCGTGTGGTGAATGACGCCACAGTTTAATCCGCAGCCGGGCCAGTATCCAGTGCAATTGCAATCAGCCAGCGACGCACGACCGCAGCTTCGTCAGGATGCAGATGGCTGGCCAGTTCGCGTTCTACCTGATTGACGCGTTGTTTGCAGCTTTGCAGCAGAGCCTTGCCCTCATCGGTGATATCGAGATGTTGAATCCGGCCGTGTACTGCGTGGGGACGGCGACTCAGGGCGCCGGATTTTTCGAGGTTATTCACAATCACGCTGACAGTTTGCGGCGTCAACAGAGACAGGCGCGCCAGATCGGCATTGGATAAGCCTGGATACGCAGCCAGCATGGTCAGCACAGAGAATTGTGGTGGCGTGATATCGATATCGGCGAGTGCTTTTTCCATGCGGGCGCGGTAGGCCGTGTTGGCCTGACGCAGCAAATACCCGAGATAAGCCTGATCGCCGCGTTTGCCTTCTCCGATGGCGGGAATTTTTTGAGTAGTGGTTTTGCGCATAATGTAAGAGTTCTGATATGATGTTCGTGTTCTGATATTAAGAACACGATTATCGCATAAGACGCGCACACAATGCGCCAGCGAGGCATGGTGACGACAGTTGACAAAGTTTGGTCAGGTGCATCACTCAGCAGGAGCCGCGTTGAGTATGGCGTGTCGTAACTATTTCTGAATTGGAGATCAGCATGACATCGGCAGCAAGAATCAGCTATGAAACTTTTACAAAGACGGCACCAGCGGCGTATTCCGCCTTGCTGGCGCTGGGCAAAGCAGTGGACGATGCCGGATTGGAAAAAGCGTTGACGGAGTTGATTAAAGTCCGCGCTTCGCAAATCAATGATTGCGCATTTTGTCTGCAATACCATTTAAACATTGCCCGCAAACTCGGCGTACCGGCAGAAAAACTTGATCTGGTTGCTACCTGGCAGGAAGCCGGGGTGTATACCGATCGCGAACTGGCGGCGCTGAAATGGACTGAAGCCCTGTGCAAGATGCCGCTCAACGGCAGCCCGGAAGATGCAGTGTACGAAGCGGTTCGCACGCAATTCAGCGAAACCGAACTGGTATTTTTGACGGTGTCGGTAGCGACGATCAATCAATGGAATCGCATTGCCGGAGCACTGCGTTTTGCCCCACCGATTCCTGTGCGGACGGAGGCAAAATAATGACGCCTTCTCAGTTAAAGCACGCCGCTTTGCCGCCTGGCTGTGCGCTGATTCACGTCACGCAGGAAGATCAGGTATGCGCCGCTTATCTATTGATGCGTCAGCTCCGGCCACAGCTGGAGTCGGTGCAGGCCTGGGTCGCCTACTGGCAGCGGGCGCAGGCGGCCGGTTATCGTTTGTGGATGCTGGTGCAGGACGAGGAAATCGTGGCGCTGGCCAGTTATCGTGTGCAGGAAAATATTGTGCACGGTGTTCATCTGTATGTCGAAGATCTGGTGACCGATGACGCGGTGCGCAGCCATGGATTTGGGCAGTTCTTGATGGACATGCTGAAGGAGCAGGCGCGCGTGAGCGGTTGTGGAAAAATTGTGCTCGACACGCCGCTGAGCAATACCCTGGGGCATCGGTTTTATTATCGTCAGGGATTGCTGGCAGGCGCCTTGCGTTTCAATCAGGTGCTGGAGGGATAATATGGCGCGGCTTTTACATGTCTGCGCCAGTCCGCGCGGCGCGCAGTCGCATAGCCTGCATTGTGCCCGCGCATTGTTGACGCAATGGCAGACCAGTGTCGGCGATCTGCACATCGTCGAGCGTGATGTATCGGCGCTGGCGCATCCCGATGCGCATTTTGTTGCGGCAAGTTTGCGCGCACCCGCATTGCGCAACACGACCGATCACGCAGCGCTGGCCTTGTCGGAACAGTTGCTGGAAGAATTGGACAGCGCGGATGTGCTACTGATTTCAACGCCGATGTATAACTTCAGTCTGCCATCCGGATTAAAAGCCTGGGTCGATTACATCGTGCGGCCACAGCGCAGCTTCGTCAGTACGCCGCAGGGTAAACATGGCTTGCTGAAAGACCGGCCGGTACGCCTGTTGATGGCAGCCGGCGGGCCGCTGGAGTCCGGTCTGCAACAGGATTTTCTGAGCCCGTATCTGTGCTATGTCTTGCACACGATAGGCTTGACGCAAATGGAAGTCCTGCAGCTGCCAAACATGCAGCGCGAACCAGAAAAAATTGCGGCTTCGCTGGATCAGGCGGCAGACTGGATTGCGCGGCAGGGTGCAAGCCTGCGCCAGATATTGGCGCAGGCAGAAGTCTGAAGCATTGACGCTGGCGTGTCGCTTGGTGCGCCAGCGTAAAAGATCACCGGACTTCGATTAATTCCACATCGAAAATCAAGGTAGCGTTTGGCGGAATGACGCCGCCGGCACCGCGGCTGCCGTAGGCGAGGGAAGGCGGGATAATCAGCGTACGTTTGCCGCCGACTTTCATGCCAGCAACACCCTGATCCCAGCCCTTGATGACGCGACCAGCGCCAAGCGGAAAGCTGAATGGCGAGCCGCTACGCGAGCTGTCGAATTGCGCACCATGTTCTTTTGGCGCCAGTGAATCGTATAACCAGCCGGTGTAATGCACGCTGACGGTATTGCCTGGTTGCGCTTCGGTGCCGGTGCCGATTTTTTCATCGATTTTTTGCAATTGTGTGTGCTTGACGATGGAGTCCGTCGAGCTTTGTGCAAATGAGGTGCCAGCGATCAGAGCGGAGCAGGCCAGCATGGCCGCGAACAGGGAAGATTTCATCATGAGAATGGTGGGTAAGTGAATAAAAAAAACAGAACGCTGTTCGTTTCAGCGTTCCCTGGATTTGGATGTCTGCAATTTTGCTTCAAAAGCGACATCCAGTTTGCTGGCTTTTTTCGGCGCCTGCTTGTGCAGGTTGTTGACGAAGGCGACAAACTCGTCCATTTCCATCGGCGCATTCAGCGGCGCTGCCTGTTCGTCGCCTTGCAGTATCAGGTAAAACCGCCCGTCTGCCATCGTGACCATGGAGTACAGGGGATTTTGACTGCGCTCTTTTAATCTTTGTATTGCATGACTGACCTTGGTAGAACGCGCCATTATCGGATTCCGTATTTATGCAAAATTTTAGTCATCGTGCCGTCGCTGTCGATGTCCCTGTTGAGCTTGTTGAATAATTCTATGCGGTGTTTGTCCATGTGCAGATTACACAGCATATGCATATCGATGCTTTTGTATTTAACGATACGTTTTATGTCATTTGCATACCCTTGCTGCTGGGCGATCAACATGCCGTGGATTTCCGGTGCGATCCAGAAATCGATGCGATTATTGAACAGCAGGCGCGGATTATCCTGATCCTCTCTGGCAAATTGCATGTTGTACCCGAGCCCTGCCATTTCCAGACCGGTAGCGGAATTTTTATAGGAGCCGATCGAATAAGGCTTGGCTTCTTCCGGTGTCTTAAAGTTATGCGTATCGCTTTTTCTGCCAAATAACACCCAGTCTTCCGCGATGAGCGGGCCAATCCACAGAAACTGCGGCGCACGTTCTTGCGTATGGCGAAAGCCAAACATACAGGTATTGTCGTCATTGCGCGTGGCTTGCATGGCGCGCACGAGCGAAGTGCTGCGTATGCTGGGCGCCTCGTGCGCGCGGCGCATGATTTCCTGCACTTTGTCGGTCAGGACACCGGTGATTTCTTCGGTTTTCAGATCAGTAAAAGTAAACGGAGGGAATTCCTGCACCAGCAGCTTGATGCTTTCTGCCCGGCTGATTGACGGTATGCCAGACAGAAAAAGCCATATTCCGGGCAAGAGTGCAGGGAGTAGCGTTTTCGACATGTT
>JAGWUK010000736.1 GCA_028868455.1 Burkholderiales bacterium
GTGCAGGAAATCCTGCTCATCGCCGACAAAATTGCCAAAGACGAAGTCCGTGTGGACGACATCATTGACGGTCTGGTCGATCAGGAAAACGATGCACCTATCGTTATCAGTGCGGACAGCGACGACGCCGAAGAAGACGATGACGATGACGAAAACGTTGCCGATAACGCGACCGGCATCAGCGACGAACAGTTACAGCAACTCAAAGCAACCGCCCTGCAAAAATTTGCCGTGGTAGCGATGCGTTTTGAACAAATGCAGGCAGCGCGCGAAAGCGATGGCTATCAGTCGCCTGCCTACAATGCCGCACAAAAGGCCATTACGCGCGAGCTGCAAGGCATGCGCTTTACAGCAAAAACCGCTGAAAAGCTGTGCGACACCCTGCGCAAGCAAATGAAAGAATTGCGCCAGACTGAAAAACTGATGCTGGAATTATTGGTCAATAAATGCGGTATGCCACGCGCCTTTTTCGTCGAGCATTTCCGCGATAACGCCACCAACCCTGAATGGCTGGAACTGGCCATGAGCGATGCACAGCCTTACGCTGTTCTGGTCGGCAGAAATATTCACGCGGCACGCGAATTGCAGCAAAAACTGATTGATCTGCAAGCGCGCGTTGCCCTGCCTTTGCATGACTTGCGTGACATCAACAAGCAAATGGTCGCTGGCGAAAAACGCGCCAGCGAAGCCAAGCGTGCCATGACCGAGGCGAACTTGCGTCTGGTCATTTCCATCGCGAAAAAATATGTGAATCGTGGCCTGCAATTTCTGGATCTGATCCAGGAGGGCAACATAGGATTGTTGAAAGCCGTCGATAAGTTTGAATATCGTCGCGGTTACAAGTTTTCGACTTATGCAACCTGGTGGATCAGACAGGCGATCGCCCGCGCAATCGCCGATCAGGCACGTACGATCCGCGTTCCGGTTCATATGATCGAAACCATCAACAAGATGAATCGCGTCAAGCGTCAATTGTTGCAAACCAGTGGACTGGAGCCGGAACCGGCAGCAATTGCCGAGAAAATGGGTCTTCCGGAAAGCAAGGTTCGTGAAATCCTGAAAATAGCCAAAGAACCGGTATCACTGGATGTGCCGATTGGTGACGATGGCGACTCGCAACTCGGTGATTTCATTGAGGACAGCATGACCCTGTCGCCTATGGCAGCAGCAATGCAGGCCTCAGTACAGGAAAAGCTGAAAGAAGCACTGGATTCGCTGAGCCCGCGCGAAGCAAAAGTATTGCGTATGCGTTTTGGCCTGGAAACAAGCAGCGAATTCACCTTGGAAGAAGTCGGCAAACAATTCGAAGTCACGCGCGAACGGATTCGTCAGATTGAAGCCAAAGCCATGAAGAAACTGCGCCACCCATCCCGCGCAGAACATCTGAAGAGCTTGATGGAAAGTCAGTAAACACCGGCTTATCCTGGTTAAAAAAACGCTGCCACCTTGCATCGGTGGCAGCGTTTTTTATATCAGTCATACGAAATTCCTTGTATAGCAACCTCCCGAATAGCGATACGGCAATTCAGGATGATAAAAAGGTGAGAGCAAATTCGACTTGCCCTACCCTGTCAGCGATGCCGCCTTCAACCATCATGAATGGGATATCGCGCTCCTCCAGCGTGCGCAACAATTCTTCATGCACCTGCTGACGGACGGCAGCGGACTCGCGTTGCAAGCCATCGGGTGCCCACGGAAAGTCCGGCGCAGTAACAATGGTCAACGCGTAATCATGTGCATATTCCAGTTTTTCCAGCGCGGCATCGGCGCCGCCAAAATACAGACGGCTGTATATGGCGGTCATCAACGGCGAGGTATCGCAGAATAACCAGCCTTTAGCCTGCAACAGGCATTCGGCCTCGCGCTGCAATTGCGTATTGGCAATCAGAATCTGATCGCTGGACACGGGAACCCTTTGCCGTGTTTCCACGAACTCCCGCAAATATTCCGGCACCCATACGGTTCCATAATGCTTTGCCAGCGCTTCGGCTAAAGCCGATTTTCCCGTGGACTCTGCACCCAGAA
>JAGWUK010000737.1 GCA_028868455.1 Burkholderiales bacterium
CCAAGATATAACAACCTTGAATTTCGCAAACATTTGCATCAATGGCAGTTAAAAAAATTAAAGGCATTATTTTTTGCAGAAAAATGAACTCTTACTTCATGACACGCATGAAAAACGAAGAGATGATGCTTTAAAAAATAACATTGAATCCTAGCCAATACATGTTTAACACGACCTCAACAGGCCACTCCCAACCTGCACAATTACTTGCAGTACTTACCGGTATTGCATTCGGTGCGACAGTCTATTTCACGCTTTTTTGCATCATTATTAATTATGAAAAGGTAATACCGGAAGTGTTCGGTGTGCGACTTTTGATAGCCAGCCTTACCAGCATTATTGTTTTTTCAAGCCACAATCTCCTGAATGCATTGCAAGAGAAAAATATTCTTTCTTTGCTCCCAAACCTAGCAGGTAGATGGTTTATTGTTTTTATGATTGTTCTGCTTAGCGCCTATGTGGACAAAGCCGCCGAGCAACTGTCTCGAACGGTCATGCTGTTGTGGCTATTCATTACGCCATTCAATCTGCTGCTGACCGCGCTTGCGATACGCACAGCGGGTAACATGTACTATTCAAATCCCGCACGCAGGCGCAAAGCTGTCTTGATATGGTCGAATTCGGCCTGTGCCGATCTGGTTGATGCGCTGAGAAAGACGCCCTTGGCAGCAATTGATTTAATAGGTTTTTTTGATAACCGAAACGAATCACGTCCACCAAGTAATCTTGAGCGTCTTGGCGGACTTAGTGAGGCAGCAGACTGGATAGTTGATCCAGAGACAGGACGTGTGGCCGTGGATGTGGTTTTCATCGGACTTAACACGAAAGAGCCTCCTGAGCTTGCGGAAATCATTGCAATATTGCACGACAGCACTGCAACCACATACTTTGTTCCCGAGTCACTGATTTTTGGTATGCCAGGCATACAATTGCGCGAGCTTGCCGGGAAGCCAGTTCTAGCCTCAACGGAGACCCCTTTTGTTGGGCTAGCCGCATTACCAAAACGATTACTGGATCTGATTGGTTCAATATTTGGACTTGTTTTCTTGTCTCCAATACTGCTGTTAATTGCTGCTGGCATTAAACTCAGTTCGCCTGGCCCAATTTTTTTCAAACAAAAACGATATGGCATTGCTGGAAAACCCATCAACGTTTATAAGTTCCGCAGCATGAAACAAGGTGATAGCAATGGCCCCGTTATACAAGCCACGGTCAGCGACAAAAGGGTCACTCGCTTTGGTCGCTTCCTTCGTCGAACATCATTAGATGAACTCCCACAACTTTTCAATGTTTTACGCGGGGATATGAGCTTAGTTGGACCGAGGCCTCATGCAATTGATCACAATGAGCTTTATCGCAAGCTGGTTAGCGGGTATATGTTTCGCCATAAAATAAAACCAGGTATCACAGGTTGGGCTCAAATCAACGGATCACGCGGCGAAACAGAAACGCTGGAAAAAATGCAGGCTCGTATTGATTATGATTTATATTATATTCAGCACTGGTCGATATGGTTGGATATCGTCATACTTTGGCGCACTCTCAAAGTTGTTTTTGGCGACAAAAATGCATATTAAAGCTGAATGCACCATTCTGCTTCCAAACAGTTGCGTTTAAAACAGTAAGCAGGCGCTTAAGCTATTTTTCTTCGGACTGAACGCAATACATTGCCAAGGTAAGAATTACGAAATTGTTTTTTAATACTGAAATATCTGGCTTCCGATCTAGTCAGAATTGATGGGGAAGAGACGGCGCCTTCACATAGAGAGACAGTATCATTTGCAAATCTAAGCTTGTAAGCTTGCTCCCCTCGCCCTAAATCAATACTGTCAATTCCATTCTGCTGTGCTTCCTTTGCACATTGCGCCAGTAAAATCAAACCTGGGGAAAAATCCGAAAAATCGTGACAATACCAAGGAAACCAATAGTGTAAGACACAATCAGAACGCATCCCAAAATGGGCCGCCACTAACATCCCATCTACTGTCAGGGTTGACAACATGCCGCGAAAGTCAGGGAAC
>JAGWUK010000061.1 GCA_028868455.1 Burkholderiales bacterium
CACGACCCTGTTTTTTCGCAACTATTACGTGTCTGTGCCGGATGAGCTGGTCAAGGCTGCGCGCATTGATGGCGCGGGATTTTCCATGATTTACTGGCGCATCATTTTGCCGCTGTCGCTGCCGATTTTCATGGTCTGCTTCATCTGGCAATTCACGCAAATCTGGAACGACTTCTTGTTCGGCGTCGTGTTCGGTGGCGCAGATGCGCAACCGGTCACCGTGGCCTTGAACAATCTGGTCAATACCTCGACTGGCGCTACCGAATACAACGTCAACATGGCCGCTGCGATTATCGCCGCCTTGCCGACGCTGGCACTGTATCTGGTGGCCGGTAAATATTTTGTGCGCGGCCTGACAGCGGGCGCGGTCAAGGGCTAAGGCTATCTGCGCCAGTCACAGACTCAACAGAAATCGCAATTTTCATATCGCGCCACTTGCAGCAGCACGCGCAAGTGGCGAAAAGAAACAGGAGACACAACAATGGCAAGCTTATCGATACGCGACGTGCGCAAGGTTTATCCGAATGGCGCAGAGATTTTAAAAGGCATCAACCTGGAAATTCAGGAAGGTGAATTCTTGATCCTGGTTGGCGGTTCCGGTTGCGGCAAATCGACCTTGCTGAACATGATCGCCGGTCTGGAAACCGTGACCGAAGGCGAGATACGCATCGGTGAACGCTGCGTCAATAACGTGCCGCCCAAGGCGCGTGATATTGCGATGGTATTTCAATCGTATGCCCTGTACCCGACCATGACGGTCAGAGAAAATATCTCCTTCGGCCTCGGCATCCGCAAGGTACCGGCGGCGGAGCAAAAGAAGATCGTCGATCGCGTGGCCGAAACTTTGCAGATGACGCATTTGCTGGACCGCAAACCCGCGCTTCTGTCTGGCGGGCAGCGCCAGCGCGTGGCGATGGGCCGCGCGATTGCGCGCAATCCTTCGCTGTTTTTGTTCGATGAACCCTTATCGAATCTGGATGCCAAGCTGCGCGTGGAAATGCGCGCCGAGATTAAGCTCATGCATCAGCGCCTCGGCACCACCACGGTGTATGTGACGCACGATCAGGTTGAGGCGATGACGCTGGGCGACCGTATCGCGGTCATGAAAGATGGCGTGGTACAGCAATTTGGCAGTCCGCAAGAAATCTACGACCAGCCATCGAATGTGTTCGTGGCGGGATTTATCGGCTCGCCGTCGATGAATTTTTTACGCGGCACGCTGGTCAATGATGCGCAGGGTCTGGCCTTTCGCTTGCAACACGCCGGGCAAACCAGCCTGTTGCCTTTACCAGCGCAATTATCGTCGACGCTGGAAAAAACCCCTGCCCACAGCCGCCAATCGGAAATCATCCTCGGCATACGCCCTGAACATATTACCGATGCCGTCAGTGCAAGACGCTCGGAAACGGCGGGCGGCTACCATCCAACCGAAGTCGATTGCCATGTCGAACTGACTGAGCCTACCGGCCCTGACACGCTGGTGTTTTCCAGTTTCAACGGTGTGCGGACGACGTGCCGCACGCATCCGCGCGCCGCCGCGATGCCGGGGCAAAGCATGCGGGTGGCTTTTGATTTATCCAAAGCCGTTTGTTTCGACGTGACGACCGAACAAAGACTGGCCTGAAATCAGAAATGTGAGAGCAGATTGTGGAAGCTGAGGCGATGACTTATCCCAAATTACTCGCGGACATCGGTGGCACCAATGCCCGCTTTGCGCTGGAAACCGCTGCCAGCCAGTTGCACGCCGTGCAGGTGCTGGCATGTGCTGATTACCCGACCCTGTCGGACGCGATTCGCAGCTATCTTGCCAGCACGGAAGTGGCGGAATGTCTGTCCACCGGTGCGGCGCCGATACGTCAGGCGGGCATTGCCATCGCCAATCCGGTGACCGGCGACGTGGTGCAGATGACGAATCATCACTGGTCGTTTTCGATCTCCGGCGTTCGCGACGAATTCGGTTTTCAGTCGCTGCGGGTGGTGAACGACTTTACGGCGCTGGCGATGTCGCTGCCGTTTTTATCCGAAAAGCAAAAATTTCAGGTCGGCGGTGGCGCAGCACTGGACAAGGCCGCGCTGGGTCTGCTTGGCGCGGGCACCGGCCTGGGTGTATCGGGGTTGCTGCCCTGCGGCGATAGCTGGATCGCGCTCGACAGCGAAGGCGGCCATGCAACGTTTGCGCCGTCGAACGAATGTGAAATGGACATCCTGCGTTTTGCGTGGCGTGAGTTTCCGCATGTCTCGGCGGAGCGTTTTTTGTCCGGTGCCGGTCTGAACCTGATTTACCGGGCGCTGGCGGCAAGACAAGGGCAGACTGCGGACGCGCTGGAAGCACCGGAAATTCTCAAACGCGGCATGGCACAGGAATGCGCGCTGTGCATGGAAGTGCTGGAACGTTTTTGCGACATGCTGGGCACTGCTGCCAGCAGCCTGGCCGTGACGCTGGGGGCGCGCGGCGGGATCTATATCGGCGGCGGCATCGTGCCGCGTCTGGGCGATTATTTGCGGCAATCGGGCTTTCGTCGTCGCTTTGAAAGCAAGGGGCGCTTTTCTGCCTATCTGTCGCAAGTGCCGGTGTATGTCATCACCGAAGCCTATCCGGCTTTTATCGGTTTATCGTCTTTGTTGCGCACGCCAGCCACGTCCACCGCCTGAAGCTGGCGAATTACAGCAGCGCCATTTGTTGACGCAAACGCGCCACCATCAGATCGACAAAGGTGCGCACCTTGGTCGAGGCATAGCGGCTCTCGCGATGCACGACATGCACCGGCAATGCTGCGGGTTCGTATTCGGGCAACAGGCGCAATAACTGGCCGTCGGCAAATTGCGGCCCGACCTGATACGACAGCAGGCGACTGATGCCCAGGCCGCCAAGGCTGGCGGCGATCGCGGCATCGTTACTGCTGACGGTCAGGCGCGGTTTGACTTTGATGGCCAGTGGTTTGTCGTCGCGTGCAAAACGCCATTCCACCAGCGGCGTGACACTACTGGCAGCGATGATGGCGTGCGCCGGTAAATCTTCAGGCTGCCTTGGTGCGCCACGTTCTGCCAGATACGCCGGTGCGGCACACAGCACGCGTCGCACTTCGCCGACGCGGATGGCCTTCATGCTGGAATCCGGCAATTCGCCAATGCGCACGCCGACATCAATCCCTTCTTCCAGCAAATTCACGACACGATCCAGAAACAGCGCTGACACATCCATCGCGGGATAGCGTTGCAGGTAGTCGACGATGCCGGGCGTGACATAGATTTTGCCGAACAGTGCTGGCGCCGTTACCGCGAGATGCCCACGCGGTTCGGCGTTGATGCCTGCCAGCGCTTCGTCGGCGGCCTCGACTTCGGCGATGATACGGCGCGCATCGTCCAGATAGCGCTGCCCTGCCTCGGTCACACGGACAAAGCGCGTGCTGCGGTTCAGCAATTTGACGCGCAGATGGGCTTCCAGCTCGGCGATGGCGCGTGTCACAGCGGGCGGCGACATGCCCAGACGGCGCGCTGCAGAAGCAAAACCTTCGTCTTCGGCAACCGCAACGAAGACGGTCATCAGGTGCAGTTTGTCCATACATTATTCCGGTGAGCGCAATAATCAATTGTAATTCATGTGGATTCTGTTTTTACGGCATTGGGTCTACAGTGAGGGCATGGTGTTTTGTAAGGAGAAGTGCAATGTCTGGACAATTTGCGACACTGGCGTTTACCCCGGCGGTGCAGGCAGAACAAAGCCGGCGCGGCAGTCGCGCCGCGTATGCCAGGCACACGCCCGCCACGCTGGAAAGTGTGCAACTGAGCGCTGCGGAATGCGATTTCATTGCGCGCTGTGACAGCTTTTATCAGGCGACCGTCAGCGAAACCGGCTGGCCGTATGTGCAGCATCGCGGTGGGCCGCAGGGATTTTTAAAAGTGCTGGAAGCGGATCTGCTGGCGTACGCCGATTTTGGCGGCAACCGGCAATATGTCAGCGTCGGCAATCTGCGCACGAATGACAAGATCAGCCTGTTCATCATGGATTACGCGCATCGTCGCCGGTTGAAAATCCTTGGCCGCGTCAGCATGACCGACGCCAGCGAGGCCGATCCGGCGCTGCTGGCAGCCTTGTCCGATCCCGATTACCGCGCGGCGATTGAGCGCATCGTGCATATCCGCGTGCAGGCCGTGGACTGGAATTGTCCGCAGCACATCACGCCACGCTGGTCGGAGGCACAGGTCAAAGAGACATTTCAGGTACTGTCGCAAGAGAACGCCCGCTTGCGCGCCGACAATGCGCGTCTGCAGGAAGCATTGCGCCACGTCCGTGCTTAGTCATTGAATATGGGGAGTATAGGTAAAAAATGGCATTGCAGCGCGCAGATTGATTGCGACACAAATATATACTCCCTATCAGTATATATTGACGCAGTCAGCACATAGGCGCACTGACCGCATTCAGTCATCCATCAGGTTGCGCGTTCCCAGCCATTTTCCACTGCGGCAAAGATCGCGCGTGACGTCTTGCACCAGTTTTTCGACTGCCATCGCGGCATTGGTCAGCGGGATATTTTTTGATGCGCACAGAGTCACGGTGCGCGCCAGATGGACATCGCTGATCGGGCAGGCGCGCATCTCGCCGCGCTCGATTTCAGCCAGCATCGGTGACACCGGCAAAATCGTCGCGCCCATATCGGCCAGAATCGCCGACTTCAGAATCGCGATCGAGGTAATGTCGATCACATTGGTGATCTGCAAGCCCTGCTGGCGCACCACTTGTTCGATACGTGGCCGCACGCCGTGCTGGATGCTCGGCAATATCAGCGGTGACTGCAGGACTTTGCTCAGCGTGATCGATTTGCGCTTGCACGCAAATTGCGAATCGCTGCGTGTGATGTACATCATTTCTTCTTCCACCAGCGGTCGCGTGGTGAAGCCGCCGAGCTGGCCATCGTCGAACAGAATCGCCAGATTCAGACGTCCTGAACGCAATTGCTCGGTCAGATTGCCGGTCAGCTCTTCGGTCAGTTGAAACACGATATCCGGGAACGCGGCGCGCACCGCCTTGAGCAACGGAAAGGCCAGCGCACCCGAGGCGCTTTGCGGTATCCCCAGGGCGACCGTGCCGGTTGGCTTGTCGGTCGATTGCGCCACGGCAGAACGGGCATCGCTGACCTGCTTCAGGATCGCTTGTGCATGTTCATAAAACAATTTGCCTGCGTCGGTCGGCTGCATGCCCTGTGCCGAACGATGCAGCAACAGCGCGCCGAGCTCCTCTTCGAGCTGATGTAATTGCTGCGTCAGTGCCGGTTGCACGATATGCAGCACACGGGCTGCGCGCGACAGGGAACCGTGATCGACGATGGCGACAAAATAACGAAGCTGGCGCAGTTCCATCTTATTCTGCCGGTTTGATCGCGCGACGCTCAATCGCCGACGACAGAATCAGCGATGTCGAGGTCACACCATAACGCGCCAGGCTGCTGATGACGCGTTCAAGTTCCCTGACCGATGGCGCCAGCACTTTGACAATCACGCAGTCTTCGCCGGTAATCGCATGGCATTCGATGACTTCCGGCACTTGCTCACCGATTTTCTGTACCGGAATTTCGCTGGAGCGGCTGGCAACACGCACGAAGGCCGTGATGCCATAGCCGAGCGCTTCGGGATTGACATGCGCATGGTAGCCGGTGATGACTTGCGCCGCTTCCATGCGCTTGACACGTTCGGCCACGGCGGGCTGGCTCAAGTGAATACGGCGTCCGATTTCTGCCAGCGTGACACGCGCATCTTCCTGCGATATCTCGAGAATTCTGGCGTCCATCAGGTCTAACTCAAGCTTCATGGAAATTCATCTTCTTTTCGTTGAAATCAAAAGAAATGTACCTGATTTACCTTGGTTTATCCATTCAAAATGCGATCTCACTGACATACACTGTGCGATTGTCACCTTCTCACCACTGTCTGAATTGCCCGTATGCGCCACTTGCCAAGACCAGTTTTGCTCGCCCTGCTGACCGTCTATATCGTCTGGGGCTCGACCTATTTTGCGATCCATGTCGCGTTGACCGCGTTTCCGCCTTTTCTGCTGATGGGCAGCCGTTTTCTGGTGGCCGGGGTCTTGCTGTTCGGCTGGCAATTATGGCGTCGTGCCTACCTGCCTACGCTCAGAGAATGGCGTGATGCAGCGCTGATCGGCATCCTGATGCTGGGCGGTGGCATGGGGCTGACCGCCGTTGCCCAGCAATATGTGTCGTCGGGGCTGACGGCCGTGTTCATCGCCTGTTCGCCGATGATCTTGTCCGGACTGGCAGGCTTGTTCGGCGAATGGCCGCGCAAACGCGAATGGACTGGCATTGTGTGCGGCTTTGGCGGTGCAGTATTACTGGCCTCCGATGGCGGCTTTTCGGCGCAACCCATCGGCATCGTCGCTCTGCTGGCGGCCATCCTGAGCTGGGATGTAGGTTCTATCCTGTCTCAGAAAAAGCTGAAACTGGCGCCGGGCGGCATGGGCTTTGCCAGCGAAATGCTGATGGGGGGTTTATTTCTGTGCGCCGTCGGCGGATGGAAAGGCGAGCATATTTCCGCGACTATCAGCACACCGGCCTTGCTGGCCTGGGGCTACCTGATCGTGGCCGGTTCCTTGCTGGCGTTCACTGCGTATATGTATTTGTTATCGAAAGTTCCGGCGGGTCTGGCAGGCAGCTATGCCTATGTCAATCCGGTCATTGCCGTGGCATTGGGAGTGGTATTTGGCGGAGAACAGTTGTCGGGGCGGGCGCTGGCTGCAATGGCGGTCATCCTGGCCAGCGTATTTATGCTGACGACCGCACGTCAGCCAGCGGTGGCAAGCAGCGAGGCATAAGTCGCGCCGGCACAAGCCATCGGCGCGACGGTTGTCAGAAAAATTCAGCGGTGTCGTTGGAATGTTCGGTATGTAAATCGCCGCTGACGACCAGACTGTCGTAATAACAGGTACGGTTACGTCCATTGGTTTTGGCGTAATACAAGGCCTGATCGGCGCGGCCAACAATGGCGACCGCCGGCTCGAAAGGATCAATCCGTGCGTAGCCTATACTGATCGTGACCTGCCCGACTTGCGGAAAATGGTGTTGCTCCACATTCTGGCGGAAACGGTCGAAAATATGCTGGGCGTCTTCCTGCGAAGTGGAGCGCAGCAAGATCACGAATTCTTCGCCGCCGAACCGGAACAGGCGATCGCTGGGGCGGAAAGACGAGCGCAACAGATTGGCGATCAGGATCAGCACTTCGTCGCCGTACAAATGCCCGAACTGGTCGTTCACGCGCTTGAAATGATCGATATCGAGGACCGCCAGCCAATGCTGTTTTTCGGGTTCATGCTGGCGACGCTCATCGTCAGGATGGCTGACTTCACTTTCTGCCTGCGCCTGTACAGCGCTGGTGCGCAGCACTTTGGAAAAATTGTCGTCAAAAGTTTTGCGATTCAGCAAACCGGTCAGGGAGTCGCGCTCGCTATAGTCCAGCAAATTTTGGAAATTGCGATACACGATCAGCATGCCGCTGACGACTTCCATGGTGTTTGCCGTGTAATTGGCCGGATTGGAGATCTCCAGGCAAGTCTGCAATTTGTCATTGATCCAGATCGGCAACCAGATGATTTTTTCGTGCTCGCCGATTTTTTCTATGACCGGCATGCGGTTCGCAATGCCTTCTTTCAACTCCGGGTATTGCTCAATACTGTCGCCGGAATTGGCTGCCGTATGATTTTCATCCGCCACATGGACAGCGCCATCCCGTATGGATATCTGCGGCTTGATAAAGACTTGCGTTCCCACGGACACGACATCCAGCACCCGTGCAGATTGCGCCTTGGTCAATTCACGTAATGCTGAAATGACTGAAATATTCAGCAAATCATGATCACGATGGCCGGTAATCTCTACCAGATGTTTGATAATCGAATCCATGCTCCGTATTCCGCCTTCACTACAAAAACGACCTGGGTCAATATTGCTTGCGTCTGTCAGACTGCTCGTCTGCCACAGTATTTCTGGCAAAAACTGAGTTGCATTTTTACAATAGTATAGCAAGTGCCGGTTTCCGGCTCGCCAAATATGCGGTTTTCACTGCGTTTCCTCAATCCTGGACGCCAGCAGACTAGGATGCGAGCTGTGCGTTGTAAGTTCCACATTCTGCCATGCGACGAACTAAAGTAATATAACGAAGTTCACGATGTCTGCAGTCATTGCAGCGACGACAGAGGAAAAAGTATGCGTAAGACGATTTTTTGGTTCGGCTCCATGATATTACTGTCTGCCCTCACGTCGCTGGCGCATGCCAATGCCGTGGTGCAAGTACAGGACAGCAAGGGGCATGGTCTACAGGATGTGGTTGTCTATGCCGAACCGGCCTCCGGCAAGTCCGCTGCCAAATCCGCGACGGCGGAAATAGAGCAAAAGAACAAAACCTTCATCCCCCTGGTCACCGTCGTACAGACAGGCACCTCGATATCCTTTCCGAATAATGACACGGTCAGGCACCATGCCTATTCATTTTCTCCGGCCAAACCGTTCGAGCTGAAACTCTATTCCGGCAAACCTGCTGCCCCTATCGTGTTCGACAAAGCCGGTACGGTGATTGTCGGTTGCAATATTCATGATCAGATGGTGGCTTATATCCGTGTCGTTGATACACCGTTCTTTGCGAAGACCGATCACGACGGCAACGCTCATCTGCCAGCGATGCCGAATGGTCAATATGTACTGAAAACCTGGTACTACAAACAATTGACCGGCAATGAAGTACAGCAACAGGATTGGCAATTCACGAACGATAGTGCGCCATTGGTCGTCAAACTGTCTGCAGAAATCAAAAATTGAACATGCCTGACACAAAATCACTCCTGCAAGACGCTATAGCGCCGTTGGCAAGATGTCGCATCGTTTCTGCAAGACAAAACAGCCACTTCATTCACCAGAAGATATAAGGAAAATTGATGCGTTTGCATAGTCTGGAAAGCCGGGTCGTCACTTTGTTTATCGGTTTGCTGCTGACGATGCAAGTGGCCGGGTATATCGCAATTGACAGCGCCATTGACCGCAATGCGCGTACGGCAGTGGAAGAAGACCTGAAAATCAATGAGAAAATCTTTACGCGTCTGCTGGATCAGAATGCGCAAAAACTGGTACAAGGCGCCATCTTGCTGGCCAAGGAATATGCGTTCCGCGAAGCCATCGGCACGCATGATACCGAGACCATTGTGTCCACGCTGTCCAATCACGGCAAACGCATCGGTGCTGACCTGACCATGCTGGTCGGCCTGGATCACACCATCACCGCCTCGACTAGCGCCAATTTGAGCAATAGCCTCAAACAATCCGTGACAGCGCTGGTAAAGACCGCAGAACGCAGCGGCAGTGCTGCCAGTACCGCTATTGTTGATGGCAAGCCGTATCAGATGGTGGTGGTGCCGGTTCAGGCGCCAGTGACCATCAGTTGGGTATTAATGGCGATACCTATCGGCAAGAACATCGTCACCGACATGCACGACCTGTCGTTGATGCAGATTTCCCTGCTGACTAGCGATGTCAACGGCAAATGGAATCTGAACGTGTCGTCACTGGACGATCAGCGTGCCGAAAAACTGGTACAGCAAATGCCGGCAGCCAGCCTCGATAAAAAATCTATCCCCGACCTGCAGATTGACGACGACAAATTCAGCGCACGCATCTTGCCGCTCGCGCACAGCGATCAGTTCAAAACCGTCGCCGTACTGCAACTGTCGATCAGCCAGGCCGTCGCACCGTACAAGCAATTGCAACGTAACCTGTTCATCATGACGATCATAGGCGCCATCCTCGCCACCATCATCAGCGCCATCACGGCGCGCCGCATCACCGGTCCCATGCGGCTGCTGACCGAAACGGCACGACGTCTCGGCGCAGGTGATTACAAGGCACCGATTAATGTCAACCGCAAGGATGAAATCGGCGATCTGACAAAAACCTTTTCCACCATGCGCGACGGCATCGCCCAGCGCGAACAGGAAATCAGCCGGCTGGCGTATTGGGATACGCTGACCAATCTGCCGAATCGCGCTCTGTTTACCGATATGCTGGAAGACGCGATTAAAAATGCGCGCCAGCGCGCCAGTTCCTGCTTTGTGTTGATGATGGATCTGGATCGTTTCAAGCATGTCAACGACGTCATGGGCCATCGCTTCGGCGACATCCTGCTGAATCAGGTTGCCTTGCGCCTGACTGCGGAACTCGGCGCGGGCGGCACAAAACCGGCGCGACTGGGGGGCGACGAATTTGCCATCCTGCTGCCAAATTCGTCGAAGGAACAAGCGCAACAACTGGCTGCACGCATTTTGCTGTCGCTGGAAAAACCGATTTCCATCGAAGACCAGACTGTCGATCTGGGCGCTGGCATCGGCATTGCCGGCTTCCCGGAACATGCCA
>JAGWUK010000738.1 GCA_028868455.1 Burkholderiales bacterium
TCTGTACCGGTGGCGTTGACGATAATCCAGGCGTTTTTATAGCAGGCTGCGGGGAGTTGCCGATTGACGCCCGGATGCGTCCATAAAATAATCTCACTGCGTGCTTTTTATATTTGCATTCACGATATTTCGCATGGATTTCGATAGCAACGTGGAACGGTTTCGCGCCGACTGGTTCGTCAGTCGGCGTGCCGGCCGCGCGGTGCGCGTAGTGCGATACATGTCCGCTGTCGTTGCGCGGCGTTCGTCATGAAAATGACATCGTGTCCGATCCATGTTTGGAAATTCATTTAGAATTACCGCCACCATGACACGCAATTCGCCAGCTATTCATTCTCCTGCCGTGATCGCTAAGCTGTTTCGATCACGGTCTGGCGGCGGACTGCGCTATTTGCTTGCGCTCTTTACTGTCGTCAGTTTTGTATTACTGAGCGCGACTGCGGCCACGCATTTTCATGCCACCTCGCTAGAGGAACAGGCATGTTCACTATGCCCGGCAGTGAATCACCAACTGGGCGATGCGCCGGTCATTCCTGTTGTGACTGCCGTCGCGATGCTGCTGCTATTTGAAGTTCTGACGCTCACCAAACTTCAGCTGCTTCCTGCTTCACCGATCCTGCTACCGCCAAGTTGCGGCCCTCCGAAAAAACCTGTCGGCTTTTGCTGATCCTCATCCAATTCGATTTGTACCGTCTGGCTGATTAGTCAGGCGAGGTTTGCGCGTACAGAAACGGTATGTCTGGCCACTGGCTGGATGCTTCCGTTCTGATCGTCAGTGCTGTCACAGGCATTGCCGGATCGTTTGCGCGCGCAGAGCATGACAACATTGCCCCGAATTTAAGAACACACCGGCACCTCACGTGTCGCCGGGTTTCATTTCCATTTGAAGGTTTTACTATGCAACGCACTCCCCAATTGAGCACCTTGTCGTTATTGCTGACCGGCCTGTTTGCCGCCACCTCAACGCAGGCTGCAACACCGCAAAATATCCCGGATTCCAAAGGCATCACGGTTCAGGCAACATCTGAGCAAGTCAATACAGTCGAAGTGACCGCAGAACATCTGAAAAGCGCGCGCGTCGATCTTTCTCCGAAGGTTGGTACCACGGTCTACAGCATAGACAAACACATGGTAGACATGTTTGGCCAGGGCGATAGCACGCCCTTCAACGAAGTTCTGTTGCGGCTTCCCGGGGTGGCTCAGGATTCGAAGGCGTCGGGAAACTTGCATGTGCGCGACGATCACGGCGATGTGCAATATCGCGTCAACGGTGTGCAATTACCGGAAGGCATCAGCGGCTTCGGGCAATCGATCGATACCCGTCTGATTGATCAGACGGATTTTGTGACCGGTGCATTGCCTGCGCAATATGGGCTGCGTACCGCCGGTATTGTCGATATTCAGACCAAGGAAGGTCATACCAGGCCAGGTGGCCGCATCGGCATATTGGTGGGCAATCATCACTACTTCATGCCAAGTGCAGAATTTTTTGGGACTGTAGGCGCATTCAATTACTATTTATCGGGCAGCTATCTGTCAAATAATCTGGGAATAGAAAACCCGACAGCGGGCAGGGACGCTATTCACGATAAAACCGTGCAGAATAAATCCTTCGGCAATATGTCTTACTACCTGGACGACAGCACGCGCCTCGGGATGATGTTTGGCACCTATCACGGCAAGTTTCAGATCCCAAACAACCCCGGTCAGACCGCGGGTTTCTCGCTGACAGGCGTGAGCGACGCAACAACAGGTGCATCGACTTTGCCGTCATCGCAGTTGAACGAGAATCAGAATGAGATCAATCGCTTTGTTGTCGTCTCTTACCAAAAAAAT
Source organism: Burkholderiales bacterium (assembly GCA_028868455.1). Classification (GTDB taxonomy): domain Bacteria; phylum Pseudomonadota; class Gammaproteobacteria; order Burkholderiales; family Burkholderiaceae_D; genus Undibacterium. The sequence goes on from JAGWUK010000738.1 coordinate 1,837, forward strand.
TTGGGCGACCTGAATTACCAATTCTCGGCCTTTCATCAGTATTCAGAGCTACATTTCCAGCCAGATGCCATCGGTGATCTGGTCTACAACGGTGTCGTATCCGATACCTTGCGTTCCAACTCTGCCAGCGGCGTACAAGCCGATCTGAGTTACAAACTGAATCAGACGCACACGCTGCGTACCG
>JAGWUK010000739.1 GCA_028868455.1 Burkholderiales bacterium
ACAGCATGGAACGTCATGCGAGCGCGATGTTGGGCGACGATACGGCAGAAGAGCTCAAAGAAAAATTGGCTGAAATTCTGCAAGAGCTGAAAGACAAAGCAGAAAAAACCAAAATGGAATTGTCCGTGGTGATGATGTCCGCCCAGGCCTCGGAAAACTACCTTTCCCCGAACTATTCTTCGCCTGCTGCTGAGCATGAAATTCAGGCCCGCACAAAGCTAGGCAAAATGTATGCAGATGTCATGTTGATGGCAGATGCAAACCTCGTGAACCTCACGGCATTGGTTTGGAATAACGCGATTGATCAACGTCAGCTGGATGTTTATGCACAAGAAGTAAAACGTGACTGCGTGAACAAACTTGCAAAATTCTGCGCAACGTTCCTGAAAGGCTTGAATGCCAAATTCCACGCTACCACATCGTCGGTAGAAGCGAAGGCCGCATAACGTCACTGCCTATATCAGCCCGTTGGTATTCGGGCTGATTTTCAATACCTCCCAAGTACAACATGTCACTCCTTACGGAACTGAATCCAGAGCAACGTGAAGCCGCAATTGGGCGGGGACATCTCTCAGCAATTGCTTGCCCTGGCTCAGGAAAAACTAAAACGTTAGCCTCAAAAGCCGCGACATTTCTTCTCGAAGGTGGAACGGTCGCGGCGGTGACATTTACCCGTGATGCGGCACTTGAGCTACGTGAACGAATCATCCTTTTAGCGGGCGAACAGGCAAAGTCTCGATTGCTCGTAGGCACTTTCCATTCGGTTTGCCTTTTGATGGCCAGCCCGAAAGCACGTGTCGAATATGGGACGGCAATCCTCTCAAAAATGAAATCCCCATTTAAGAAAAAATGGGAGCTGGTTGTTGAGGGGCAGCGCCGTGGTTATGTCCTGCGTGCTATGGAAGAAACGGGTTATCTTGGCGAACTTAAAACGGCTTCGCAGGATATTGAGTTTGCAAAGGGAATGAAGTTCGGCCCAGGCGTTTCGAGTGAACAAGCTGCATTGGCCAGGGCGTACCAGGACATACTTGAGCGTGCTGGAAAAATTGATTTTCAGGACATCATTCTAAATACGAACGAGGCATTGGCTGACAAATCAATGACAGCTCTTCCCGTCGATTTTCTAATGGTAGATGAGTTTCAGGACACGGATGCAGCTCAGTATGAATGGGTTCGACATCACGCATTGGCGGGTGTTGCATGCACCATAGTTGGCGACGATGATCAGTCTATTTATGGATTTCGTCGCGCATTGGGCTATGACGGCTTATCTGCATTTGCAGACGAGTTTAGTGCTTATCAAGTTCTGCTTGGTACCAATTACCGCTGCCATTCAGAAATTCTCGGTAAGGCAGGCAACCTCATTGCAAAAAATACTGAGCGGATCCCAAAACAACTGTTCGCAGCCAAGGGTGAAGGTGGTGATGTTCGTGCCAAAAAATTTCCATCGGATGCTGACGAGGCCGCTGCGGCAGGTGATTTTGCTGCAAAAGCAGACGCAGAAGGCAGTACATGTGCAGTAATTGCACGAACAAACCGACGCTTAGATTTAATTGAAAGCGAGCTCATTTTTCATCGTGTCCCGTTCACGCGGTCCGATGGTGAGAGCTTATTCAACCTACCTGAAGTCGCTGTTTATCACGCTTTGATGCGTGCCCTAATGGCTCCAAAGCGTGTAGATCTCGATCACGTTTTGGCATGGGCAGGGATGTCTGAAGATGACTTGTCGAAGCTACACCGATTATTCGGTGAGAAGGTCGCGATTGGAGCGCCACACGACTTTAAAAATGCTGGCGTGACACCAGTAGGCGCAGAGATCTGGCGCTCATTCGCAAAACGGTTTGCAGAATGGTCACGCCATTTTGAATCAAATCGAACTGCAATTCTTCGTGCAGGCGTGATGGAATGGCTAACAGACCATCTCAAAAAACCATACACACTAAGAAACTTAGAGACAGCACATTCCTTATTTGACCCTAAAGACAAATCCCTGAAAGAGAAGTTGGATCTGCTTGCTT
>JAGWUK010000740.1 GCA_028868455.1 Burkholderiales bacterium
GTCACCGATCGCGGCGTCACACGCGTGGTGCCGGTACCCGCCATACAGTGGATAGAAACGGCGGACAACTATGTGACCCTGCATCTGGACAAAGAGCAAGTTCTGTTGCGCCAGACCATGAGCAGCCTGATCGACAGACTGGGCGCGCCTTTCTGCCGCTGCCACCGTCGCGCGGCGGTGCAACTGACGTGGATAGACAAGTTCATCAGTCTCGAAAAAGGCGACGGTGAATTGCTTTTGCGCAGCGGTGCGCGTGTGCCATGCAGCCGTCAATATCGAGCCGAAGTACTGGAAAAATTGCAGGCTTGTCCGGTTCGCCCCGGCTGACACCCGTTTCGCCACAAAATACTGGCAACGGCAAAGACGCAGAAATACAGTGGAATCTCTTCCACTTTTCAACACCATTTCATCATGCGCACGATGCCAGAACAATCAAACCGACTGCAGCCCGCCAATGCCAGCCGCCTGTATTTCCTGGACTGGGTACGTATCTTTGCCTTCATGCTGCTGATTTTTTATCACACCGGCATGTACTACGTGACCTGGGATTTTCATATCAAAAGCCCGTTCGCCAGCGACACGATCGAGCCGCTGATGATGCTGTCTTCGCCGTGGCGTCTGAGCCTGCTGTTTTTGATTTCCGGTGTGGCCTCGTCGTTCATGCTCGACAAAATACCGGTCGGCACCTTCCTGCGCATGCGCAGCCGTCGCCTGCTGATTCCACTGCTGTTCGGCATGCTGGTGATCGTGCCGCCGCAGTCGTATTTTGAAGTCATCGAAAAACTCAACTACCAAGGCAGCTTCATTGATTTCATGGGCCGCTATCTGGGCGCCTATCACGGCTTTTGCAAAGACGGCCATTGCCTGACTTTGCCGACCTGGAATCATCTGTGGTTCGTCAGTTACCTGTGGGCTTACACCGTCGTGCTCGGCGGTCTGGTCATGCTGCTCGGCGCACGCATGCGAAACTGGTCCGATGCCCTGGGGCGTACATTAACCGGCTGGAAAATTTACACCTTGCCGCTGATCGTGCTGGCGGTGGAACGCATTGCCTTATTTTCGCTGTTCCCGTCCACGCACGATCTGGTGTACGACTGGTTCAATCATGCCAATTATTTCTTCTTATTCGTCCTTGGTGTTTTGCTGGCCAGACAAAGTCAGTTCTGGATGCGTCTCGACGCGCTGCGCTGGATGAGCTTTGGCATCGCCATCAGTTGCTGGGCATTTTTGATGACATACTTTGCGCTGCCAGACACGATAATTCCAGAGTCACAACTGATTTTCTGGCGCGATCTGCAACGCATCGTCTTTGCTTTGTGCGAATGGAGCGCGATCCTGACCGTCTGCGGTTTCGCACATCGTCACCTGCAATTCGACAGCAGCCAGCGCCGCTACCTGACCGACGCCGTGTTCCCTGTCTACATCGTGCATCAGACCCTGATCATCACGATGGCACACCTGCTCAAACCCGTCGGCATGTCCGCCTTGCGTGAAGGCATGATTATCGTCATCCTGACATTTACACTGAGCTTTGGCATCTACGAAATCGTCCGCCGCATCTGGCTGCTGCGCCCCTTGTTCGGCCTGTCCAACGCCAATCGACCAATAGCTAAAACCACCGCCGCAACACCCGTCGCACCACCTCCCTCCGGCCAAACCGCCATCAACGCCTGAACAACTTTTGATTTCCGAAAGTCTCTTCCCTGACAGCGTCGCTAGTCAGGGATTTTTTTGCGCGCGATTTTAGTTCATATGTGTTCAAAATTGCAATATGTTTCCCAAAATATATATATTTGCAATATTTAACAAAAATATGTAAATTGTATTTACTAATTTTTAACTCATTCGAGAAACGCATTTCACGCCCTTTCGCAGAAAATGAACGAAGATGCATTGCAGAAATAATGTAAATGACGGATGTAGGGATCGTCGATGACTCATTCCACGCCCTTGTTTCGTCCAGAGGTGACTGCTGCAGTAGGCAGCCAATGGATGGGCGCTATCCGCCTGGCA
>JAGWUK010000741.1 GCA_028868455.1 Burkholderiales bacterium
GAATGCGGCTTTCAATTTATCCGGAAGCGCTAACGGTATCCAGTCACCACTTAAAAATACCAGCCTCAATGCCGCACGGCCAGAACAACGAGGCAATAAACTTTCTAATTGCCACAAGGCTGCCGGCGCAGAGTCCCAGAACGTAATCGGCTCGTGCTCGATGATGTGAAGCAGGCGCTCCGGGTCGGATATTTCGGCTTCATTCGCAATACGCACGCAAGCGCCGGCGGCCAAAATACCGAAGATGTCATAGACCGATAAATCAAACGATGGTGACGTTACGAACAAAATCGTGTCGTCAGCGCCGATCTTAAACTTGGAATTTACCCAGCTGACGAGATTAACTGCCTTTTGATGCAAGACCAGAACTCCCTTTGGACGCCCGGTAGATCCCGAAGTGAAAATCACGTATGCCGGGTCTCGTGGGTTGGCGCGGCTGTGCAACTCGCACACGGGAAGCACTTGAGTCTGTACAGTATCAATCACCTCAATAGATCGTTCAGAAACCAGCAGACGCGTGCTTTCAAGCAAGGAAGTGACCGTTAACAAACAAGCGACCGGCAAACTATCAAAGATTGCCATCACCCTTGCAGCAGGCAACTGCGGCTCAATCGGCACGTAATGATGGCCAGCTGATACGACGGCTAACAAAGCAATCAGCATTTCTCTGTCACGCGTCATCCTTACAGCGATCGGAGAGTTCGCGTTCAATTTCAATTGATCAATGCTCTGTACGAGCTGACTGACCCTGTCTTGCAGGGCGAGATAACTGAGTTCTCCGTTCGCATCGATCAATGCCGTCGCATCCGGAGTGCGTTTTACCTGATCGATAAACAGGCTCGCAAGGCTGGCGCCTGTATCGTAAGGGGCATGGGTATCGTTCCAGACGTGCAACTGCTGATGTTGCTGCGCAGGTGTCAATAACTGCAATTGACACAGATTTTCCATTGGACCCGATTTCGCTAGTTGCTGTAGCAGAAAGCACATCTGCTCTGCCATTGCTTGCGCTATGTGAAAAGCGACCCGATTTGTATCCGCCAACAAACGCAATTCGAGGCCGGCTTCGCATGGTTCAACGATCAGAGTCAGCGGATAATTGGATTCTTCCTGAAGGTGAAAATCGACTATTTTTGCATTGCCGAGCGTATCTCCGCGCGCTGCCAAAGGATAATTTTCCACTACGACGATGCTGTCGAATAAACTTTGACCCGACGGCAAATTGCTCCAGGCCGCAATCCGGCTTAGACCTGTATGTTCATGCTCGCGCGAACTTGCTAAGCGCTTATGCAGGCCAATCAAGCACTCGCCAATAGTCATTGCGCGCCCGGCTTTCATGCGCAAAGGGATCGTATTGATGAATAAGCCCACCATATTTTCAACATCGAGAAAATCGGCAGGTCGCCCGGACGTAGTAATGCCAAAAACAACGTCATCCGTATCAGCATATCTGGACAATAACCATCCCCAACAAGCAAAGACCGGGATAGCAGCCGTCACACCGAGCTCCTGCGTCAGGCGGTTTAAAGCCGTCTGAGACTGCACATCAAGCTGACACTGAAAACTGACGACATTGGCGACATCATCGTTCGCGGCGGGCATCCCTCTATGCAGCAGCGGCAGCGCAGTTGCTTGTTCAACTCCCTGCATGGTATGACGCCAGTAATCCTCGTCCGCCAAATTATCGCGCTGACTCAACCAACGTAAAAAATCGGTATAGGGTCTCTCAGGTTTCAATGCTGGCGCATTTCCTTCCAACAGAGCTGCGTAAATTTGCTGAACTTCATTCAAAACCAATCCCGAAGACCAGCCATCCAGAATCAGGTGGTGGTGACTCCAGATTAAATCCCATTGCCGTTCAGCCCACTGCAAGATAGTGACTCGCATCAAGGGCGCCGCATCTAAGGCACAGCCTTGCTGTCTGTCCTTTTGCAAAAAATCTCTGCGCAATGCGTCTTGAGACTGGTCAGTATTCTCACGAAAATCGACGACAAAAAACGGGA
>JAGWUK010000742.1 GCA_028868455.1 Burkholderiales bacterium
GAGAAATACTTCAAGTTTCCAATTAAGCTATATTCACCAACTGATACACGAGGGATAGACGAAAAACCCCTCGTAATCTCAAAAAAAATATTTCTAAAGGACTACGTAAAATTTTTCCGTAAAGACGACGGAGGTAATGAAATCAAACTATACACTGCACTTAAACGCAATAAAGGAAAAGAAAGTTTGGAAGCAAATAATTTAGCGTTCAACAAGGAGGGATGTTCAGATCTGCAGTTCGTTAGAGTTGATGACTATAGCTTTACTTGGTCAAAAGTGAACGGCTGGCAAATCACTTCCATCATCTATGAAGATTACAGCCTTTTAATCAGCGATTAGCAAGTGAAGTTTCCACCGCAAACATACTGAGCTTCCCCTGAAATTTAGTCTGCCATAGGTGACGTAAAATTACCGTTACTATGGAAAGACAAGAATGAAAAAAATACCTAAACAGGCCTATACGACCGAATTCAAAGAGTTGGCGGTTCAGCGCGTCACAAATGGGGAAGCCGTCTCGGTTGTCGTGAAAGAACTGGGGCTGGGCGACCAAACGCTACGTAACTGGGTCAAGGCACAAGCAGAAGGCAAGCTCAAAGGTGCCGGCAACAAAGTGGTGACGCCGGAAGCCATGGAGCTTTCGCGACTACGGACAGAGAATGCCCGGCTGAAGCGGGAGAACGAAATTATAAAAAAAGCGGCGGCGTACTTTGCCAAGGATATTCTGTGAAGTACGCCTGGATAGACGCCAACCGCAAGGCTTATGCGCTGACGGAAATGTGTGCCGTGCTGGACGTCAGCCAGAGCGGTTATCGTGCCTGGAAGCGCGGTGGGACACCTGCTCGCAAACGGCTGACGGACGCCCAAACGCTGGCAATTATTCGTGCCATCCATGCCGAACTCAAAGGGGCTTACGGTAGCCCACGCATGGTGCGCGAGTTGCGGCGCCGCGGTTTTACGGCAGGCAAAGAACGGATTGAACGGCTGATGCGTGAGCATGGTCTGCGTGCCCGCCATAAGCGGCGCTACAAGGTCACGACCGACTCGAAACATGGTCTGCCGGTTGCGGCCAATCTGCTGGATAGAAATTTTACGCCAGCCGCACCCAATCAAGTCTGGACCTCGGATATCACCTATTTGTGGACAGGCGAAGGCTGGCTGTATCTGGCAATTGTGCTGGACTTGTTCAATCGGGAAGTCATAGGCTGGTCGCTCAAGCCGCGCATGACCAGCGATATCGTAACGGATGCATTGACCATGGCCTGGTTCCGCCGCCGGCCTGCAATCGGCGTGCTGCATCACTCGGACCGGGGTAGCCAATATGCCAGCCATGCCTTTCAGGGCAAGCTCAAGGAATTCGGCATGACATGCTCAATGAGCCGTAAAGGAAATTGCTGGGACAACGCGCCAACGGAGAGCTGGTTTAACAGTTTCAAGAACGAGCGTTACCACGGTCTGCGTTATGCAACCCATGCTGAAATGAAGGCGGCGAGCTTCGAATACATTGAAGTCTTTTATAATCGAAACCGTCAGCACTCAACACTGGATTACCGGTCTCCCATTGAGTATCTCAATCGCTGGAGAATTGAGCAAAATCAGAAAAACTTGACAGCATGAAGTTCATCTGATGGCAGACGAAATATCGAGGGAACCTCAAACCAATGGGGCAAAGAGTAAAGACAATAAGGGTGTGTTTGTGAAGATGAGCCAAGACTGGGTAGAAAAAAACATTTCTCAAGCCGTTCAGGATCGCTTTATTTCAAAGGAGATAATTAAGCTGGGAAACAAAATTTACTCTCGACTTTTGTTTTACACACCTTTCTATTTGCCGTCAGCGCTTGAGCATGAAAACGCCCTCATAAGCGGGGCTCCAAACAATCACGAATCACATAAAAATCACGATATCCCAACTACGCATAGACACGATGAGCTAGAAGTTAAAAAGCGGTAAATAGTAGACTTGCCAGATTAGGTCTTCCTTTAGAACATTGACATACAAAAT
>JAGWUK010000743.1 GCA_028868455.1 Burkholderiales bacterium
CCGTATAAACGCCATCCACTTTAGTGGCTTTTAGCACAATTTCTGCGCCAATTTCCGAGCCTCGCAATGCAGCCGCGGTATCGGTCGTAAAGAATGGGTTACCAGTCCCCGCTGCAAAAACGACGACTTTCCCCTCTTCGAGGTACTGCAATGCCTTTGGACGAACATAAGGTTCAACCACCTGATCAATTGCAATGGCTGACATGACACGTGCAGTAATTCCGACTTGGCGCATTGCGTCAGCCAATGCCAGCGAATTCATGACCGTTGCGAGCATCCCCATATAATCGGCTGTTGCCCTATCCATGCCCTGCGCCCCCGGCGCTACACCACGAAAAATATTCCCGCCGCCAATGACAATGGCAAGTTCTACGCCAAGACGCGAAACTTCCGCGACATCAGCCACCATACGCTCTATTGTCGAACGATTAATGCCAAAGGGGTCATCCCCCATTAAAGCTTCGCCAGAGAGCTTCAAGAGTACGCGCTTGTAAGCTGGTGTGGTCACGATTGGACTCCTTCTGGAAAATGATACATGTAAAAAAACTCAAACTTTATTTGCGTTAAACACTGTGCGCGACAGCTATTAAGACAAATAAAACTCGGGTACTCGCTATTTAACTAAGCGCCTATTTAAAAAAACGGGCCTTTCGGCCCGTTTTTTATTTACGCCTGATTAAGCTTGTTTTGCTGCAGCAACTTGCGCTGCAACCTCAGCTGCAAAATCATCGACTTTCTTCTCAATACCTTCGCCAACAACGAACATAGTGAATGATTTGACTGCTGTATTAGCAGCTTTCAACATCTGTTCAACTGTTTGCTTGTCGTTCTTAACAAATGGCTGATTAAACAGCGAAACTTCTTTCAGGAATTTCTGAACAGAACCTTCTACCATTTTTTCTACGATGTCTGCAGGCTTGCCAGATTCCGCTGCTTTTTGCGAAGCAACAGAACGTTCTTTTTCGATCAGATCCGCAGGTACTTGCTCTGTCGACAAGGCAACTGGCTTCATCGCAGCGATATGCATTGCAACATCTTTACCAACTTGCTCATCGGCACCATCAAACTCAACTACAACACCGATCCGTGTACCGTGCAGATACGAAGTCAGTTTTCCAGTCGTGTCAAAACGCGCAAAGCGACGGAAAGACATGTTTTCACCGATCTTGCCTACCAAGGCAGCGCGCACCTCTTCCAATGTTTTACCATCCAGTGGCAACGCTCCCAAAGCAGCGATATCGGCCGGATTATGTTCGGCAATCAATTTCGCGCATGTATTTGCCAGATTAATGAAGTCATCATTTTTGGTCACGAAGTCTGTTTCACAGTTCACTTCAACCAATGCACCTACATTGCCAGAGATATACGAAGCAACAACACCTTCTGCCGTAATGCGGGATGAAGCTTTAGATGCCTTGCTTCCCAACTTTACACGCAAAATCTCCTCTGCACGCTCCATATCACCGTCAGCCTCCGTCAAGGCTTTTTTGCATTCCATCATAGGCGCATCAGTCTTTGCGCGCAGTGCACCTACCATCGCTGCAGTAATCGCCGCCATGTCATTCTCCTAATTCAATGGTGTCATCGAGACACCGATCATTAAAATTTAGTTTAAAAAAAAGGGCTAACAAATGTTGCCCCATTTTTCTGCGATCAAGCCACAAAGTGCCCTGACCGCACATACCGAACGGACGCTTAAGCCTGTTCTACTTCAACAAACTCGTCAGAGCCTGGCTTAACTGCTTCCAGCACTTCATTGACTGCATTTGCGCGACCTTCCAGAATTGCATCAGCAACACCGCGAGCGTACAAAGCAATAGCTTTAGAAGAGTCATCATTACCAGGAATGATGTAAGCAACGCCTTCAGGCGAATGGTTAGTATCAACCACGCCGATTACTGGAATGCCCAATTTCGCGGCTTCAGTAATTGCACCTTTATGGTAGCCAACGTCGACAACGAAAATAGCGTCAGGAATACCGCCCATATCCTTGATGCC
>JAGWUK010000744.1 GCA_028868455.1 Burkholderiales bacterium
GCTATGGTGTTCGCCTTGCTGGAGCTTATTCTGCTCGCATAGCCCAACAATCTAACGACGATCCTGCCGTGCCGCTACACCGGTTTTTTTATTGAAATGGCATTGGAGGTAGTATCGTGAATCAACCCGTCATGAAGGGTGTGGCTGCTTTGAAGGCACCCGCTCACGTCAAGCATCAAAAACTCATCAACTGGGTCGCCGAAATGGCGGCTCTGACCAAGCCGGACAGCATTTACTGGTGCGACGGTTCGCAAGAAGAATACGATCGACTGTGCGCGCAAATGGTCGCCGCCGGCACCATGAAAAAACTCAACGAAGCCAAACGCCCTAACAGCTATCTGGCTTGCTCTGATCCTTCCGATGTGGCACGCGTGGAAGACCGCACATTTATCTGTTCTGAAAAGAAAGAAGACGCCGGACCAACCAATAACTGGATGGCGCCAGCCGAAATGCGCGCCACTTTGCATCCCTTGTTCGACGGCTGCATGCGTGGCCGCACGATGTACGTGGTACCGTTTTCCATGGGGCCGCTCGGTTCACCGATTGCTCATATCGGCGTCGAATTGTCGGATTCGCCGTATGTCGTCGTGAATATGCGCATCATGACGCGCATGGGCAAAGCAGTCTATGACGTCCTTGGCAGTGACGGCGATTTCGTTCCTTGTATTCATACCGTCGGTGCGCCGCTGGCAGAAGGCCAGCCGGATGTTGCCTGGCCTTGCAATGCGACCAAGTACATCGTGCATTATCCGGAAACCCGCGAAATCTGGTCGTTCGGTTCCGGTTACGGCGGCAATGCCCTGCTGGGGAAAAAATGTTTCGCATTGCGTATCGCATCGAATATGGGGCGCGATCAGGGCTGGCTGGCAGAACACATGCTGATCCTCGGCGTCGAATCTCCTGAGGGAAAAAAAGACTACGTCGCCGCGGCTTTCCCTTCTGCCTGCGGTAAAACCAATTTTGCCATGTTGATCCCGGCGATCAAGGGCTGGAAAGTCACGACGATTGGTGATGATATTGCCTGGATCAAACCGGGTAAAGATGGTCGACTGTACGCGATCAATCCGGAAGCCGGCTATTTTGGTGTGGCTCCCGGTACCAATACTGCGACCAATTCCAATTGCATGGCCTCGCTGACAGCCAATACGATTTTCACGAATGTCGCCTTGACTGATGATGGCGACGTCTGGTGGGAAGGCATGACCAAAGAAGCACCTGCGCATCTGATCGACTGGCAGGGCAAAGACTGGACACCGGAAATTGCCAAAGAAACCGGCCGCAAAGCAGCACACCCGAATGCGCGCTTTACCGTTGCCGCGACGCAAAATCCGGTCATCGATGCGGCCTGGGATGATCCTGCCGGTGTGCCGATTTCTGCCTTCATTTTCGGTGGACGCCGCTCCACGACCGTACCGCTGGTGACCGAAGCCCGTAACTGGATCGAAGGCGTGTATATGGCCGCCACGATGGGCTCGGAAACCACAGCAGCCGCGGCTGGTCAGATGGGTGTGGTACGCCGCGACCCGTTTGCGATGTTGCCGTTCATGGGTTACAACATGAGCGACTACTTCCAGCACTGGCTGAACATGGGTAAAAAAATCGAAGCGCTGGATGCCAAGTTGCCGAGCATTTATTGCGTCAACTGGTTCCGTACAGATGAAAACGGCAAATTCGTCTGGCCGGGTTTTGGCGATAATATGCGCGTCCTGAAATGGATGCTGGAACGGATTGAAGGCAAGGCGAACGGCGTTGAGCATGTGTTTGGGGTAACGCCGTCGTTTGACGATCTGTCCTGGGACGGGCTGGAATTCAGCCAGGAACAATTCGACATCATCACTTCAATCGACAATGCGGCCTGGCAGGCTGAATTGCAATTGCATACTGAATTGTTCGAAAAACTGGCGTATCACTTGCCGGAAGAACTGGAAATGACCAGAGCAGAACTGGAACGTCGCCTGCTTTCCTGAACGGCATAGTCAATCGTTGAGTTATTGA
>JAGWUK010000745.1 GCA_028868455.1 Burkholderiales bacterium
ATGACATTTTGCGAAATACTGTTCATGAAATTACTCCTATGCACTTTCGTGCTGGTTTAATAAAGATTCGCACCTCTATCAAACCGGGCAATCTCTCCTTTTGCAAGAACCAACTGTCAGATAAAATCGAAACTAATGAATGTAAATAAATTTGTGTAAATATCCACGGCCTATTAACCTCTTGACCTGCCCCCCCAAATTAGTACGAAACCAATTTAGAGTCCGCGGTTAAAAAACTGTCTGCAAATTGATTCGGCGTCAGATAGCCAATCGCGCTGTGTGGTCATTGCTCATTATAGCCCTGATGCCATTCTTCTATCGTTTCCCTGGCGTAGCGCAGGGAAACGAACCAATGTTCGTTCAAGCACTCGTCCCTAAATTTGCCGTTGAAACTCTCTATGTACGCATTCTGTTGCGGCTTGCCTGGTTCGATAAAGTGGAGTTTAAGCCCCCGTTCATAGGCTCATGCATCCAGTGCTTTACCGGCAAATTCCGGGCCGTTATCGACTGTAATGGATGTCGGCAGCCCTCGGTTTTCTGCCAGTCGTTCCAGTACGCGAACGACCCGTAGTCCGGGCAAGGAACGATCCACTTCAATCGCCAGGCATTGTTTCGTAAAATCATCGACGATGTTCAAACACCGAATTCGTCGTCCATCCACCAGACCGTCTGACACAAAATCCATCGACCAGCTTTGATTCGGTGCCATCGCCGGCGCTTTGACTACGCGTTCGACGCCAGCAATACGTTTGCGTTTCCTTCGGCGAATCATCAGCCCGGCTTCCCGATACAGGCGGTAAGTGCGCTTGTGATTCATCGCCCAGCCATCCCGCCGCAACAGGATGCGCAACCGCCGGTAGCCGTAGCGCCGCTTCTGGTTGGCCAAATCGTGCAGTCGTGCTTTGAGCGAGCTGTCGTCCTGACGCTGGCTTTGGTAGCGGTAGCTGGATCTCGATATCCCGATCAGCCCACAAGCACGGGTAATTCCTAGCTGATGCGCCGTCATCAGATGCAACACGGCGGCACGCTTGGCTTGTGGGCTTACCACTTTTGGCCGACGATGTCTTTTAAGGCGGCGTTGTCGAGCATCGATTCCGCCAGCAGGCGCTTGAGTTGGCTATCCTCAGCCTCCAAAGCCTTGAGCCTTTGTGCATCAGAGACGCTCATGCCGCCGAATTTGGCTTTCCAGTTGTAGTAGGTGGCTTCGCTGATGCCGTGCTGACGACATAGGTCAGCCACTTTCTTGCCGGCTTCGGCTTCCTTCAAGACACCGATGATTTGGGTTTCCGTAAATCGCTTTTTCATGCCCGCCTCCGTTAGGCAGACTCTACATCTTTATCGTACTATTTTTTTTGGGGGGGCAGGTCACGGTCACTATAAATAGTCACTTCGGCGTTGCCTTTCGCACTCCGAATGACAACATATTGGATTTAGATCAAGACATTTCTTTGGTAAACGGCTTAAATGGAAATCATTCATATTCGCAGGCAATTTCAATTTCTTACTGTTGAGCAAATTCTCTCTTAGTGAAACATTGAATACCAAGTGATATTGATATATATTCTCATTATCATTTAGGATTATCTCTAAATTTTTCATTACAGGAATTATGAGTAACCAATCAAACAACGCACCAGAACTCGTAACTTTGAACAGTTTGAGTGTCGGCGACTGTGCATTTGTCGCAGACGTTGCCAAACATATTCCCAGCAATGACAAAGCGACTGGCACTGCGCTCTTCGACATTTCCCGACGCTTGAAAGAGCTTGGTTTTATCCGGGGGGAAAAAATCAAAATACTTCACAAAGGCTATTTTGGTGGTGAACCGGTTGCTGTCCGCATTGGACAATCAACGTTTGCATTGCGTAATTTTGAGGCCGCCTTAATTGGGGTGACGAAAGCTGGTATCGTTTAATGAGTCAAAGTAAGCTTGCGTCGCCGCGAATTGCGCTTGTCGGTAATCCTAACTGTGGCAAAACTGCGTTATTTAATC
>JAGWUK010000746.1 GCA_028868455.1 Burkholderiales bacterium
ACATTACCAATTGAAGCGCAGGTTCCTCCCCCATACGTATAGACAGTTTTTCCCACAACCATGCAGGCAAATTCGATTTCATGAAAATCGGCAGATGAGAGCGATCAATTTCCATGACACGCAACAACCATGCAGTTTCTTCGTCCGTCAGACCTCCCAATGATTCAACCCCAACAGCATCGGCCAAACCAAGTAACGTCAGGCGGCGCATTGCTGATCCCGAGCCTGATTCAGCAAAACTTGTATAGACGGATTTATTTCTTAACAATCCATAAATACTCTCGGCTATTACTCCTCGTTCACGCGCCCCAAGTCTAGGGTGCTCACGAAAATAACGGGATAAAGTGCCATCCGCCGGGCCAGTAAAACGCAAAATTTCACGTAATACTTCTTCTGCGTGGCCAATGATGGCTGGGGGTAATCTCATGCTGCTTCCTTCTGAATTCTGATTTTGACCAAGAATTGGTCATTTATTCGGCGATACGAACTCGGTTATCAACGAGTTGAATTTTACCCTCGACAAATTGGCGCACGGACCAAGGATAAATAATATGTTCTTGCGCCAAAACGCGCGCGGCCAGGCTTTGTTCACTGTCGTCAGGCAACACTTGCACGGCCGCTTGCGCAACGATAGGACCATGGTCCAGTTCCGGTGTCACAAAATGTACTGTCGCACCATGAATCTTTACTCCAGCATCAAGCGCTTGTTGGTGCGTCGCCAAACCCACGAAGCTTGGCAATAAAGACGGGTGAATATTGAGCATCCGACCTTCATAATGTTTTACAAAATCGGCAGTCAAAATACGCATAAATCCGGCAAGAAGAACGAGATCCGGTTCGAATTCGTCAATTTTTGCCAACAAAGCAGCGTCAAATTCTTCTCTGGTCGTAAATTCTTTACTTACCACGACAGCAGTTGGAATGCCTCGACTGACGGCATAATCTAGCCCGCCTGCATCCGTACGATTACTGATCACTGCGGCAATTTGTGCTGGCCATTGCTCCGCAATAGCAGATTCAACAATCGCCTGCATATTGCTACCACGACCAGAAATGAGGAGGACAATCTTTTTCATGGCGGCATTGTACCGCTGTCGACACATAAGACCAAAACAAAAAATGCCAGCGCTATGTACTGGCAGGCACACAATCAGACATTTTAAATTTTATAGGGCTAAAGCACTTCCGTCATAGTTATAGTCAGATCCCTGCACAACGTACTTGTACAATCAGACGCAGCTTGTCTAAGCAGGGTAAATTTGCATCAGTGCCGTTTTATTCGAATGAGTAAAATACCCTGAACGCGACATTTTTTTCCGCCCAAAATTCTGCCGCATCCCTAAAAACATCCAGCAGGGTTTCACGCGCTTCTTTGTCAAATTTTTGCGTATTGGGTAATTGCTCAAGAACAACAACGAATCCCGGCTGAGGACCGGCCTCGTGAATCATATCAGTCAGACAATCAGACAGCGCATCGAAATTTTTACCGAAGTGCTTTGGAAAGCCGAAAGAAGCTGCGATTTTACCTAATACTTGCTGCTTGGTAGTAGCATCCAGACAATAGGCATACAAAAAATGCTGCCCCAGATTTGCCGCTTCCGCCTGCAACTCCGGCACGCGAAATGCCCGAATTGATTGCACTACATTCGGTGCCACAGTCGTTAACAAACTCATTTCTCCCTCTGCAGACGAGATTATCATTATTCTTTAATACGCCGAAAACTCTGATAGTGGTCTTCGGTGTAATAATATTCCCCCGAAGTAGCAGGATTGCCACCTGCAATAATACGGCGCGCACCACGGTTACGAGACCGCGGCGTCTTAACCGTATATTCATGGTAGTACCCGCGCTTTTGTTTGGGCAAGCTGGATTCATAGTTGCCAAACACCACGCCGTCTTTACTATATGGAAACGGGCCGTTACTTTTAATTAATGCCAGAGTTGTTCGTGCTTCCTTAGGTAACTCTGAGAGCAAGACAAAACCTGAACT
>JAGWUK010000747.1 GCA_028868455.1 Burkholderiales bacterium
CTTGCAAATTGATCGTGATGCATTGTTGAACAATACTTTGCGTATCGTTGATGTCTCACTTATTTTCCAAGATGGAGAAATTTTTAAAGCACCATTTGAAGATACTCTCCCGGACCCGGTTGACCTGAGTGAAATTCCAATTTCCCGGCAACATGTGACGTATTACGCTGCGCTCCCCCGCATCAAAAATTTCGGTGGCAATTTTTCCTCTGCGGATTCGAGCAATCCTCAGGCTCGTTACAGTCAAAGCAATCAGGAAACAGCTGATCTCTTTACACAGGCAGTGAATGCGGAACTCAGCTATTTAAAGAAAAATGTCCAGATCATTTCAGAGATTGAACCGAGAGATTCGTATATCAGCTTCCCGATTGTGCGCTTACAGCGCATTTCTACAGGCGGATTTGAAATCGATCCAGCATTTGTCGCTCCCAGTCTTAGCATACGTAGCGCTACTCCCTTGTTTGTGCAATTGCGACGATTAATTGATGCACTGCAAGCGAAGGTCAACGCGTTGTATGGGCATCACCGTGAACCGAACAAAAATATTATTGAGTTCCGGTCCGGCGATATTTCATCTTTTTGGCTTTTACATACTGCCAGCACAGCGTATGCGAACTTGACACATTATTTCCATCATCCGTCTTTGCATCCGGAACGTTTGTATGAACAATTGCTGGGGCTGACCGGGTCTTTGATGGCATATTCCAAAACTTACTCGCTGACGGATCTGCCTGCCTATAACCATCTTGATCCGGCACCGTGCTTTTCTACCTTATACCTGATGATCAGAGAGTTATTGGATACCGTCATTTCTTCGAAATATTTCTCTATTGCCTTAACTGAAGTCAAGCTTTCCTATCATCACGGCATGCTGGATTCGGGGAAAATTGATGAGAAAACAAATCTCTATCTCGCCATTGCAGCAGATATGCCAGCTGCCGAATTGGTGGATGTCGTTCCTTTGCGTTTCAAAATTGGCGCGCCAGACGACGTTGAAAAATTTGTGTTATCGGCGATGCCAGGTGTCAAACTTGTGCATTCACCGCAAGTGCCGGCATCCGTTCCTATCCGGCCTGATACCTATTATTTTTCCATTGAAAACAAAGGTCCGCTGTACGACCGAATGTTGCAAGCACAATCAATCTCGATTTACGTACCTAGCGGCATCCGCGATTTAAAACTTGAACTTTTGGCTGTTACACCATGACTACTTCAGCTCCTTCACTGCTCAACGCCGAACAAATTTCCAGAAATGCCGGAAACCACTCCTCCGTTCCGCACTCTTTGGTTGATTTAATGTATGACGGTTTTTATGCAATTTTCCTGCTCAAAAATCGCTGTGCACCGGAAGACGAAGCGACATTTTCCGAAAAAATTAAGCGTTTCCTGGACGACTTTGATCGGCAGGCAAAAAAAATGGACATCCACGTTGATGACGTTCACACTGCAAAGTACGCCTATTGCGCAGCCATTGATGAAATGGTTTTGCGTTCACAATTCAGCATCAGACATGATTGGGAACGTCGTCCTTTGCAATTGATCTTATTTGGCGATCAGCTAGCCGGAGAAAATTTTTTCCATAGGCTAGAAGAACTTCGCACAAGTGGCAGCGCACATATACAAGCACTTGAAGTGTTTCATATGTGCCTGTTACTTGGTTTTGAAGGCAAATACATCTTAGAAGGAACGGAAAAGCTCAATTATCTGACTGCCCGCCTGGGTGATGAAATAGCTCATATGAAAGGCAAAACTGCAGGCTTTGCGCCACATTGGGCAAGACCCGATCAGATCATCAACAAACTGCGTAACGATGTTCCGCTTTGGATCATTTTTTCGGTTTTTGGATTAATGGGATTACTGGCCTTTTGGGGTCTTAATAGTTCGCTGACGCATAACACCACGTTGCGTCTCAACGCTTACAACGACGTCGTGAAAATGGCACCTAAAGCAGCCAATATTACGATCATTCTTCCTTAGCGCAAAACAATG
>JAGWUK010000748.1 GCA_028868455.1 Burkholderiales bacterium
GAAAGCAACCACATGGAACTTGGGATTGGCGAGCTGGCCATAACCTTTGCCTAGCGTCCATTCTGTCTCCGTCCATTGGTACGATTGTTTGACAGAAACGACTTTTGCCAGATCCATGCCAGACAAGCCCGGGAAAGACTTTGCCAGCGCAATTGCTTTTTCAGCCTCATCGCCAACCAGAATCGCCCCACCCTGCGCACCTTTTTCGCGCAAGATACGTGTCAGTTTGCGGGTATCAATACCTGCAATCGCGACGATATTTTGGGATTTCAGATAATCGGAGAGCGAGGATTCAGAGCGAAAATTGGAAACCAGCAAAGGCAGGTCTTTAATGATCAGTCCGGCAGCATGGATTTTGTCAGATTCAACATCTTCGGCATTGACGCCAGTGTTGCCGATATGTGGGTACGTCAATGTGACGATTTGGGAACTATAACTGGGGTCGGTCAGGATTTCCTGATAACCTGTCATGGATGTATTAAAAACCACCTCACCAATAGTATGACCGGCGGCGCCGATAGCATATCCAGTAAAAATGGTTCCATCAGCGAGGGCTAAAATGGCAACGTTCTGGCCGGAACGAAGAAGGGACTGCGGAATGGGCAGCAAGGGCAACTCCTGTATTGTTACCGCCGCTGCGACGCCCCAAGCTGTCGTTTCCGTAGGCCGACCGAACTCGTCAAGCGGCCTGAAAAGATGATGGAGCGATGTGGATTTGGGTAGGCGCTACGGCGAAATTTCGAATTAGTTAAACCCTCGAATTATAGCCCAGCGCCTCCTTGCAGGCAATCAAAATCCCCTGAAAAACGGCATATATTAAGCCACCTGAATTCGCCCTTGCGCCCGCATCATTTAAAGTCCCAAAGCAGCGATGCCCGCCTTGGCTATTTGCGCATCTTCCGACGATTTCACGCCAGAAACACCTACCGCACCGACACATTGCCCATCAACCATGATAGGCACGCCGCCTTCCAGCATGCCCTGGATATACGGCGCACTCAGGAAGGAATAACGCCCATTGTTGATGATGTCTTCATAGATTTTCGATTCGCGCTTACCGAGCGCTGCCGTTGTGGCTTTAGCCGGCGCAATTTGCGCAGAAATCGGCGCCACGCCATCAAGGCGCTGCAACCACATCAGATGACCGCCATCATCGACAATAGCGATGACTACCGCCCAATGATTAGCGATTGCCTCCGCCTCGGCAGCTGCGGCAATCTTTTTAACATCGTCCAAAGTGAGTACTGGTTTTGTTTGCATAATGACCTCTTGATTAAAGTGAGCGGATTGTACGCCAGGCTAAATAGCTTAGGTATACAAACAGTTTTAACCATTTATACACTCCGCTTTTATGAAAGTTAACCCGGCATCAAGGTTTACATTCTGGAAAACTTCGCTTAAAGTTGAGCGGTTTTTTGAACCAGGTGCCAAGATGCTAATAAACGTTTCCAGATATCTAAGAAATGCCAGATTAGTGCTCACCGCAGCCGCGCTGCTGACGAGCGTCACCCCTGCCACCTGGGCCGCCGATACGCCCTTCCCCGAATCCTCCACCGCCTACACCAAACTCCAGGAAATCAAACAACGCGCTTCCGACCTGACCATGAGTGCCATGGACTTGATTGGCATCCGCTACAAACGCGGCGGCAACACGCCGGAAAACGGATTGGATTGCAGCGGTTTCGTCCGTTACGTATTCAAGGAAGTGCTAGGCGCCAATCTACCGCGCACTGCCGCAGAAATCAGCCACGCAGGTGAACACATTGACCCGAAAGATCTGCAGCCCGGCGATCTGGTTTTTTACAATACTTTGCGACGCGGGTTTTCGCATGTCGGCATCTATCTCGGCGACAATAAATTTATTCACTCGCCATCAGCTGGCGGTCGCGTCAGGATAGAAAGCATGGATATCGCCTATTGGAAAAAACGATTTAACGGCGCCCGACGCATCAACGACATTGAGCAAAAATAAGTT
>JAGWUK010000749.1 GCA_028868455.1 Burkholderiales bacterium
CCATTGTTGGACAAGTTGTAGCTAATTGGGTTGAAATACTTGGCAATCACGCCCGGCACATTCCATGAAGGAACAATACCGCTACCTGCAAAGCCCAGATCAACCGGCGTATACAGCAGATCGCTGGAAATCGTCGGGCTGCCGTTGGCCGTCAACTGGCCTTCTGGCTGGCGTTTTGTTTTCGTACGATCGCTACGGTTCACGCCGACATCAATGTCACTGAAGACGGTTTCCAGCATGCCTGGAACCGGTAATGTCGCGACCAGCTTGAAGCTTTTTAACACGTCCTTCAGATGCGGTGCGCGTGTGCTGCCGTATCCATAAATAGAATTACCCGTATATAACTTGCTCGGATCGCTGTAATTCAGTTTGCCGGACAAGGTTGCAAAATTTCCTGTCGCCCAGCCGACCGTCAGCGCAGGATCATTCATTGCGCCGCCGTTGGCACTCTGAAGCTGAAGATTGTTTTCAAAATACAGTTCGTCGCGTTTGGCTTCGGAATAATTCATGTCCGCCAGCAATGACCATTTATCGAACTTGAATTTATTCGCCCAGCCAGCTGTATGGATCGAATCTTCACGATTATTGTACTGACCACGCACCAGCGGATAAGCGCCAGTCGCCACACCACCCAGCAGAGTACCGTTGGCGATATTGACCGAACTGTAATTAAAGCCTTGCGGATTATTGCTGCCGTTATAGCCGCCCAGATTGGCTTCAAACTGGTTATTGGTATCCACTTGCTTGAAGCTGGAGGTGAACAGATCGAGTGTACTTCTCCAGGTTTTGGAAGGACGGTATTCCAGCACGCCGATAATGCCGGTGCGCTTCAGCGTACCGCTCTTGGCCAGGGATTTAACACCTGCCGTGACGAACGTACCGGCCGGAACACCAGACACCGAGCTTTGACTAAATGGCTCGTATGTACCGGTCTCATTGTCGAGAATAGGTGATTCCAGTTCGGCGATACCGACTGCCAGACCAATCGTACGGTTGGCAAACTGGTCAATGTAGCTGGCACTGAAACGATGGCCCGTATCTTTAATATTGGCGATGCCACCGAGAGAGTTTTTCTCGCCACGCAAGTTCACAGAAACCGTGCGTTTGGCAAAATCCAGCGGACGCACGGTTTGCATATCGATCGTGCCGGACAAGCCCTGTCCGACCAGACCTGCATCCGGCGTTTTGTATACCGTCACGCCGCTTAACAATTCGGATGGATACTGATCAAATTCGACGCTGCGATTGTCACCTGTACTGACCTGTTCCCGGCCATTTAACAGTGTTGTCGCAAAGTCCGGAGACAAACCACGCACGCTGATCACTTGCGCGCGACCAGCTACGCGTTGCGCTGCCAGACCTGGCAAACGTGCAATCGATTCAGCAATACTGGTATCTGGCAGTTTGCCAATGTCTTCTGCGGAAATGGCTTCGACGATGGAAGTGGAATTTTTCTTTACCGAGATGGCGTCTTCAATCCCTTTGCGAATCCCTGTGACCACCACCGTATTGTTGTCAGCGGCCTGTTGTGCGCTGGCGATATCAGTCATGCCAAACATCAGTATTGCACAACCTGCGGCGACCGGACTCAGTTTAAAACTAAAGCGCGTCAGAGCCCTGCTCTGCTGACGCTTTGGCGTAGCTTGCTTCATGAAATGTCCCCTCATTCTTTTATTAAATCTGCGCTTTCCGGGCTATTCGCCCGCCCAACAAAAGGCAGTTTTCAGAACCCAACGTTCCAGAAACGATTTTGTACTAAAACTAGATTGAGTGTCAAACGAAGACTACAAAAAACTACAAAGAAAACCAAGCCACTCCTATGAATCGCCCTTCACAATCAATGCAGCACGTTGCGTTTACTCCACATGGCAAGATATTAATATATGTAATTAAGCTACTTAATGTAGTGCGACTACGCCGTTTTTCATAAAATTCACAACGCACGAAAAATCGCTGCAGCAAGGCGTAGGGACG
>JAGWUK010000750.1 GCA_028868455.1 Burkholderiales bacterium
CTCTGCAGATGAAGTGCCAGCAGTTGAAATACCTGAAACCACATTTTAGTCGGGATATTATTGAAGACAGCGATGACGTCTCATTTCGCATTGAGAATTCTCTGGTCGTTGCTGCTCTTCATCAGCGCAAATATTTCTTGCGCGAATGCAATTGCGAAAGAGGAGTCAGTCGATGACTTGCTCAACAAAACCGCCGCATATATAAGAACTACTCCTGAAAAAACAGTAGAACCTCTAAAAAAATTAGAGGAGTTGCAGTCTACTTTTTCTCAAAAACAAAAAGAACGATATTACCTTTTGTACGCGTCTGCGCTAGGCTTCCGGGGGCGTCAGGAAGAGCGGGTAAAACTCGTCGAATCATTTATCGATCAGGTAACAGAACCTGATTTACGGATTAAATTCCTTTATCAACTTACATACGGTTATACCAAACTCGGTAATTTCGAAAAGGCGCTCTTAGCGATCAATGAGAGCATTGTTCTGTTGCCGAAACTGACGGATGTCAGAGCTAAACTTTACACCTTGCATTCCGCTTACACGGTATTGTCTTCGTTGCGCGAATACGACGCAGCGTTGGGTTATGCAGAACGTGCGTACCAGCTTGGCGAGAGCGACGGCGCCGCTGTTATCCGATGCGTTGCAATTGCAGATTTAATTGAAATAAATTTTTTAAAAGGAAACCGACAAAAGGGGCGGTCAATGCTGCCCGATGCAAAACAGGTCTGTAGCGCGAGCAATAGCAACGTAATTTGGTTGTACGTGAATGCAATGGCGGTCAAAGACTTAATCGATTCCGGTAACTATGCGCAAGGCATAGGTGCGGGATTGCCATTATTATCTGAATTTTCTAAAACTGAAGAGAGTTCTGACTATGTCACGCAACTCGAAGAATCTCTCGCCCGCGCCTATTTAAATACCGGAAATTTAAATAAAGCTGAGCGATACGGGATGTCTGCATATCTGCACGCCAAGGAAAAAAACGTTGTTGAGTTAATGGAACGAGCCAGCACAACTATGGCAACGATCAAGCGGGCGCAAGGACATTTTGCTGGAGCTATTGAGTATTACGACATCGCTTTGTCGTTGAAAGATAGAGTATTCGATGAGCAACTCAAGAAAAATCTTGCGTTTCAACGCATCAAATTCGATACGCAAGATAAGGCAAATCAACTTAGTTTGCTTGAACAGAAGAATAAAGTTCTCGCGGTCGAACAGCAATTGGAAAAACGAAACAACCAGAATTTATTATTAGTGATTGCGTTGGTGACGCTGCTGCTCGTGGTATTAACTGCCTGGTTGATGAAGGCTCTGCATCAAAAAAATCTGTTTCGCCTGTATTCTCAGATTGACGGATTGACGCAGATTTGCAATCGTTCGCATTTCATGGCTGTCTCGACTGAGGCGTTTAAACGGAGAACGGGGTTAATTAGCATTGTCTTGTTCGACATGGATTTATTTAAGCGTATTAATGACACTTTTGGCCATGCGACTGGCGACTGGGTGTTGAAAAACGTCAGTGAAACTATTAAAACGCACTTGCGTAAAGACGATTTGTTCGGACGTTTGGGCGGGGAGGAATTTGCAATTTGCTTGCCTGAATCCGATGCGGACGTCGCTTTGCAATTGGCCGAACGATGCCGCATGGCGATTGCAATGATTGATACCGAACCCAGCGGATTTCGTTTTCCCTTGTCGGCCAGTTTTGGCGTCGCGACCATAGACACCCGGGGACTGGCGACATTTGAAGCGACATTAGAAGCGGCGGACAAGGCGTTGTATCGCGCAAAATCGGATGGACGTAATTGTGTTGTGGTCTTCCATTGACGCGTATTGCGTCTAAGACCGTGTTCACGATCTTCCCGCGAGGCTGGATAATGCGGGGATGAGAAAGCCCTATGCGAGCGACATCAGTCGCGAGAAGTTTGAAGAGATTGTGCCAGTGCTGCAGAGCGTGAGGAAACGCACCAAGCCGAC
>JAGWUK010000062.1 GCA_028868455.1 Burkholderiales bacterium
GTATGGCTCAACCGAAACCTGTGCCTACGTATGCCTGCAACCGGATGGGAAAATAAAATTCGACAGTGTCGGCCAGGCTGCGCCCGGCGTCGAAGTAAAACTCGCCGACAACGGTGAAGTGCTGGTGAAATCGGCCTCCATGCTGACCACTTATTACAAACGCCCGGACGCAACGGCAGAAGTGATGGATGGCAATGGCTATTTTCATACGGGCGACGCCGGTATTTTCGATCAGGAAGGCCATCTGAAAATCATCGACCGCGCCGCCGACGTCGGCAAGCTGCGCAACGGCGATATTTTTGCGCCGAACTACATCGAAAACAAACTGAAATTCTTCCCGTTCATCAAAGAAGCCGTGGCATTCGGCCATGAACGCAATCATGTCTGTGCCTTCATCAATATCGATATGGAAGCCGTCGGCAACTGGTCGGAACGGCGCGGCATCGCGTATTCCGGCTATACGGATCTGGCCGCCAAGCCGGAGACCTACCAGCTGATCATGTCTTGCGTCGAAAAAGTCAATGCGGATCTGGCATCCGAAGCCTTGATGGCGGGTACGCAGATCCACCGTTTCCTGGTGCTGCACAAAGAACTTGATCCTGACGATGATGAACTGACCCGCACACGCAAAGTACGCCGTCGCTTTATCGCCGACAAATATGCGGTGCTGATCGACGCGCTGTATTCAGAAAAACGTTCGCAGTTCATAGAAACGCTGGTCAAATTCGAAGATGGACGTCAAGGCACAGTCAGCGCCGATCTGCATATCAGCGACGTTAAAACATTTGCTGCGCAAAAGCAGGCCGCGTGAGGAAAAAAGATGGCAGACAATAGAAAAATCGGCGACATCATTCTGGACCTGAACGGAATTTCCCTGTCGTTTGGCGGCGTCAAAGCCTTGACCAATATTTCGTTCAACGTCAGAGAACATGAGATCCGCGCCATTATCGGCCCGAACGGTGCCGGAAAAAGTTCCATGCTGAACGTGATTAACGGTGTGTACCGTCCGCAACAAGGCGATATCACCTATCGCGGCAAACACCGCAAGGATATGAATACCTATGCCGCAGCCAAAAGCGGCATCGCCCGGACATTTCAGAACATCGCTTTGTTCAAGGGCATGAGCGTGCTCGATAACATCATGACTGGCCGTAACCTGAAGATGAAAAGCAACTTTCTGATGCAGGCATTGTACTGGGGGCCGGCACAAAAAGAAGAAATCGCGCATCGCAAAAAAGTGGAAGAGATCATCGATTTTCTTGAGATTCAGCACATCCGAAAAATCCCGGTTGGGCGCCTTTCTTATGGTTTGCAAAAACGCGTAGAACTGGGCCGTGCGCTGGCTGCGGAACCTGAAATCCTGTTGCTTGACGAGCCGATGGCAGGGATGAATGTGGAAGAGAAACAGGACATGAGCCGTTTCATTCTGGATGTCAACGACCAGCTTGGCACCACGATTGTTTTGATCGAACACGATATGGGTGTGGTGATGGATATTTCTGATCGCGTCGTGGTGCTCGATTACGGTAAAAAAATCGGTGACGGCACACCGGACGAAGTGCTGGCGAATCAGGAAGTCATCAACGCCTATCTGGGCGTCGCTCATTAGCCCGATCACTTACAGGATGACATGACATGAATATCAGTTTTTTCTTCGAAGTCCTCATCGGCGGTTTGTTGTCGGGAGTGATGTATGCGCTGGTCGCACTTGGCTTTGTTTTGATTTACAAAGCGTCCGGCGTTTTCAATTTTGCGCAAGGCGCGATGGTGTTTTTCGCTGCGCTGACTTGCGTCGGGCTCAGTGAAAAATTCAATCTGCCAATGTGGATGGCGATACCGCTGACGATGCTGGTGATGGTGATTCTCGGCCTGGCGATTGAGCGCGTGGTATTGCGTCCGCTGGTGAATCAACCAGAGATCACGTTGTTTATGGCAACGATAGGACTGACGTTTTTCATCGAAGGTCTGGCGCAATTGCTGTGGGGTTCGCAACCGCACAAACTGACTTTGCCGATTGACGATGTACCTATCGAGTTTTTGATGGATAAGTACAACATCATCGTTTCTCAATTCGATGTGATTGCAGCGTTGATCTGCGCTTTGCTGGTCATCGGCCTGGCGCTGCTGTTCTCCAAGACCAAGATCGGCCGCGCCCTGCGCGCCGTCGCCGACGACCATCAGGCCGCACTGGCGGTCGGGATTCCTTTGCAACAGATCTGGGGCATTGTCTGGGCCGTGGCAGGCTTTGTGGCCTTGGTTGCCGGCTTACTTTGGGGCGCACGTAATGGGGTGCAATTTGCGCTGACCTTCGTCGCCTTGAAAGCCTTGCCGGTGTTAATCCTGGGCGGATTCACATCGGTTCCCGGTGCGATTGTCGGCGGTTTGATTATCGGAGCTTCGGAGAAGCTGGCGGAAGTGTATATCGGTCCCATGGTCGGCGGCGGCATTGAAGGATGGTTCCCGTACGTGTTGGCGCTGCTGTTTTTGCTGGTGCGTCCGGAAGGTTTGTTCGGCGAAAAAATTATTCGCCGCATCTGATGCATGGCAAGGTGCAGCGACTGAAACAAGCAATTCAAAAATGAATTTAAACACGCAATACTGGTGCGGCCTGCAGGTCAAAATTGGCTGAAAACCCGCACCAATACTGCGGTTACTAAATTAGAGGACTACCATGTTCTACCGTGAAGCAGGACAGTTTAAAACCAGCTATCAGGCTGACAATCAGATTTTCCCCATCCGCCAGGATCGGATCGGCATTGCCGTGGTCTTGTTGGCGGCATTCTTTGTAGTACCGTTTTTTGCAACAGAATATGCGTTCTCCGCCATCTTCATTCCGTTTTTGATTTTTTCGCTGGCCGCGCTGGGATTGAACATTTTGACCGGTTACGCAGGACAATTGTCGCTTGGCTCCGCAGCGTTCATGGCTGTCGGCGCGTTTGCTTCATATAACTTTATTTTGCGCATTCCCGGCATCCCTTTGCTGCTGGCGTTCGTGCTTGGCGGTTTATCGGCGGCGATGGTGGGGGTCGCGTTCGGCCTGCCTTCGTTGCGGATACGCGGCTTTTATCTGGCTGCTGCCACGCTGGCGACACAATTTTTCGTCGTGTGGTGTCTGACCAAAATCCAGTGGTTCACCAACTACAGCTCTTCGGGCGTCATCACGGCGCAAGAGATGGCAATCATGGGATTTAATTTCGACACGCCCGTCAAAAAATACCTGCTGACGCTGACCATCGTCTGCGTCATGGCCTTGCTGGCCAAGAACATGGTGCGCTCTAACGTCGGGCGTTCGTGGATGGCGGTGCGCGATATGGACGTGGCGGCGGAGGTGATCGGATTTCGGTTGATGCGCACCAAATTGCTGGCCTTCGCGGTGTCCTCGTTTTACTGCGGTATTGCCGGCGCGCTGTATGCCTATGCCTACCTCGGCACCGTGGAGCCGGATGCCTACAATCTGGATTTGTCGTTCCGCATTTTGTTCATGATTATTATCGGCGGCGTCGGCTCCATCCTCGGCTCTTTCCTGGGATCGGCCTTCATCATTTTGCTGCCTATCGTTTTGAATCTGCTGGCGCACGGCCTGTCCTTGCCGACCAGCGTTGCATCGAATCTGGAGTTAATGGTGTTCGGCGCGCTGATCATCTTTTTCCTGATCGTCGAGCCGCATGGCCTGGCGCGTTTGTGGCAGATCGCAAAAGAAAAATTGCGTTTATGGCCGTTCCCGCATTAGTACGTTTTTTATCCGGTTTGAAGTTCATAATAAAAACGCTAAGGCGCAACAACATCTGTGTCAAAGGCGTGTGTACTACCTATCCAACCAACAGGAGATAACATGAAATTGCTTAAATCTTTACTGCTAGGATCAGCGCTGCTCGGCGCTGTCAGTGTTGCCCAGGCGGATGATCAGTTTGTACCGATTCTCTCTTATCGTGTCGGCCCTTACGCGGCAGGTGGCTCCGGTTTCTTCGGTGGTGCCATTGATTACTTTAATCTGGTGAATGCCAAAGGCGGCCTGAATGGCGTCAAAATTTCCTGGGAAGAATGCGAAACCGAATACAACGCTTCGCGCGGCATCGAATGCTATGAACGTCTGAAAAAAACCCAGGGTGGTGCTTCGCTGGTGGAGCCGCTGTCCACAGGTATCGCTTACGGTATTCTGGATCGCGTTGCTGAAGATAAAATCCCGATGACGACGCTGGGTTATGGTCGCTCTGACGCTGCGAATGGCAAAGTCTTTCCGTACATTTTCCCGCTGATCACCAGTTACTGGAATCAGGCGGCGGCCATGGTCAAATATCTGGGTGACAAAGCCGGTGGTCTGGATAAACTCAAAGGCAAAAAAATCGTTCACCTGTATCACGATTCTGCTTTCGGTAAAGAACCTATCCCAGTACTGGAAGCAGAAGCCAAAAAATACGGCTTTGAACTGATCAAAATCCCGGTTGCCCATCCAGGCAATGAACAACAATCCCAATGGCTGCAAATCCGTCAGGCCAAACCGGATTTCGTCATCCTCTGGGGCTGGGGCGTCATGAATGCTGTCGCGATCAAGAGCGCGCAAAGAAACGGCTTCCCGCGTGAAAAAATGCTCGGCGTCTGGTGGGCAGGTTCCGAGGAAGACGTGATCCCGGCTGGCGATGCAGCAAAAGGCTATACCACGATGACATTTAACACGCCTGGCAACTACCCGGTTCTGGATGAAATCCGCAGCAAAGTCTATGCCGCTGGCAAAGGCAATCTGAGTGATAAATCCCGCATCGGTTCGGTCTACCACATGCGCGGCGTCACAGCGGCAATGTTATGGACGGAAGCCATGCTGAAAGCACAGGAAAAATTCGGCAAGGGCAAAGTCATGACATCCGAACAGATACGCTGGGGCTTCGAAAACCTGAATGTGGATGAAGCGCGCCAAAAAGCGCTCGGCGCACTCGGCATGTTCCCACCAGTTAAAACTTCTTGCGAGGATCATGAGGGATCCGGCGCTGTCAAAGTACAGCAATGGACAGGCGACAAGTGGAAAGCCATCACACCAAACTGGATCACTGGTGACAAGGCGCTGACACGCGCCATGCTGGAAGAATCCTCCAACAAATACGCCGCCGAGAAAAAAATCACGCCTGCCTGTATGTAAAACACACCGGTATTTCGTGTCTGAAATGCAGGGAGTCTCGCGCTCCCTGCATTCAGCAAACCGGAATTGCCTTCCAACCAAGCAAACGCCATCATGAGCACTCAAACTCTCAACCCCGACGCGGTGATCTGCAATCCCGCCTATCTCAGCGTCAACAATATTGAAGTCATTTACGACCATGTGATTCTGGTGCTGAAAGGGATTTCGCTGCAAGTACCGCAGGGCAAAATCGTCGCTTTGCTGGGGGCCAATGGCGCAGGAAAATCCACGACCCTGAAAGCAATTTCGACGCTTTTGAAAAATGAGCGCGGCGATATCACCAAGGGCGACATCACGTTTCAGGGCCAAAAAGTCGATCACCTGACACCAAATGAATTGGTCAAGCGCGGCCTGTCGCAAGTCATGGAAGGACGCCATTGTTTCGGCCATCTGACCGTCGAAGAAAATTTGCTGACGGGCGCTTATACCCGTGCGCTGTCGCGCAGCGAATTGAAAGAGGCGCTCGACAAGGTGTACCACTATTTTCCGCGTCTGCGCGAACGGCGCCATTCTCAGGCCGGCTATACCTCGGGCGGAGAACAGCAGATGTGCGCCATCGGACGCGCCTTGATGGCGAAGCCTTCCATGATATTGCTGGATGAACCGTCGATGGGCATTGCGCCACAGCTGGTAGAAGAAATCTTTGAAATCGTCAAAAGCCTCAACACACAAGAAAACGTATCGTTCTTGCTGGCCGAACAAAATACCAATATCGCTTTGCGTTACTCGGATTTCGGCTACATCCTCGAAAACGGACGCGTAGTGATGGAAGGCGATGCGAAAGACCTGAGCAGCAATGAAGACGTGAAAGAGTTTTATCTCGGTGTATCTGGCGCCGGTCGCAAGAGTTTCAGAGAGATGAAATTCTACCGCCGTCGCAAGCGCTGGCTGGCCTGATCTGCACAAAAAAATCGCGATGAATTTCATCAAGGCCAGGAAGTTTTGTGCCGCTTTGCCCGGCGTCACTTCTGACATCAAGTGGGGCAATGTGCTGGTGTATTCCATTGGCGGAAAGATGTTCGCCGCAACCGGCGCCGAAGGATTGGACAGTCAGCGTTTTTCCTTCAAGGTCGACGACGAACGATTTCTGGAACTGACTGACCGGCCGGGCGTTATTCCGGCACCGTATATGGCGCGCGCCAAATGGATAAAAATTGCCGCGGCGGATGCGATCGATGACAAAGAAGCGCAGGCATTGTTGCGGCGCTCGTATGAACTGGTGTTTGCCAGACTGACTAAAAAATTGCAAAGAGAGTTAAGCCATGACTGACTATCTGGATGCCCTGGAAACCCGTGAACCACACAGCCGCGAACAGACGCTGATGACCCGCCTGCCAGCACTGGTCGCGCTGGCGCAATCCGCCCCCGGCTGGGCGACGATTTTAAAAGGCGTGACTGCGGGCGACATCCATAGTCGCAACGCCCTCGCGCAATTGCCTGTCACGCGCAAATCGGATCTCAAGGATCTGCAAAGAAAAGACCTGCCATTTGGCGGCCTGAACACAACGGCGACCGAAAAGCTGGGGCGAGTTTTCATGTCGCCCGGCCCCATCTTCGACCCGGAAGGACGTGGGCCGGATTGGTGGCGTTTTGCGCGCCCTCTGCACGCGGTCGGATTACGCAGCGGCGACCTGATACAAAACTGTTTTTCCTATCACTTCACACCAGCCGCTTTCATGGTCGAAAGTGCGGCCGCCAAGCTGGGTTGCACCGTCATTCCGGCTGGTATAGGCCAGACAGAAATGCAGGTGCAGGCCATGGCAGAACTGCGCCCGCATGCCTATATCGGTACGCCCAGTTTTCTGAAAATCATCATAGAAAAAGCACAGGAAATGGGGGCCGACATTTCCAGCGTCCAGCGCGCTATTGTTGGCGCAGAGGCGCTGCCGCCATCCTTACGCAACTGGTTGCAGGAACACGGCGTGCCACATGTTCTGCAGTTATATGCGACGGCCGACATTGGCAACATCGCTTACGAAACCATGAGCGATGGCAAGCTCAATCCAGGCATGGTGCTCGATGAAGACCTGATTCTTGAAATTGTCCGCCCCGGCACCGGCGATCTGGTGGCAGAAGGCGAAGTCGGTGAAATCGTGATTACGTCGTTCAATCCGGATTATCCATTGATACGTTTTGGTACCGGTGATATGTCGGCCATATTGCCGGGCATATCGCCTTGTGGCCGCACCAATCTACGCATCAAAGGCTGGATGGGACGGGCCGATCAGACCACCAAGGTCAAGGGTATGTTTGTCCATCCTTCGCAAGTTGCCGAAGTCGTTAAGCGTCATCCTGAAATCCGCAAAGCGCGATTGGTCGTCACGGGCGAAATGGCAAACGACGTCATGACCCTGCACTGCGAATGCGCACAACACGATGATGCGCTGAATAACGCCGTCATTGATTCTCTGCGTGATGTCACCAAGTTGCGCGGTGGCGTGCTGTTCGTTGCGAATGGCAGCTTACCGAACGACGGCAAAGTCATCGACGATGCACGCAAATATGAATAAATGTGAATTTGTCTGAATAAACTTGCTTGCGGGCATCAGCACGCCTAAGATCAATTAAGGACTAAGGCAACACACAATAGTCCCGCCAGACATTGGTTACGTCAGTAATTTTCGCTGCATAGGAACGCTGAGGTAAAAGTTTGGCGGTGAACTCTGAGTTTTCATCCACACAACATAAAATGAGGCCATTATGAAACGCTAGCTCTGTTTATTAATCCTGACCATCAGCACTTTATTTTCAGCCAATCTTGCTTTAGCGGCGGGGGATCGTGGCAATGCCGAAGAAGCCAAGGCGCTGGTCAAAAAAGGAATCGCCTATCTGAAAAGCAATAGTCCTGAACAGGCATACGCTGCCTTCAACGATCCCAAAGGTCAGTTTGTGGATCGCGATTTGTATCTGTTCGTTTTCGACAAAAACGGCAAGGCACTATCGCATGGCGCCAATGCAAAACTGATAGGAAAAGACATGATGGAATTAAAAGATGCCGACGGCAAATATTTCATCAAAGCCTTTTATGAAGTCGCCAACAAAAAAGGCAGCGGCTGGGTTGATTACAAATGGCCGCATCCTGTGACCAAGGCCATCGAACAAAAATCCAGCTATATTGAAAAGCTGGACAACGGTGACCTGATCGGTTGCGGCATCTACAAATAAATTGGTTTAAGGTACGACTGCACCGGCAGCATAAAGGCGCCACTTCAACCCATGTATGGCGCCTCGGTTGTCATACCCTGCTGGCGCAATTTTGCGTAAATCCCAAGAAAAGCACTCCTGAGTAGTCCATCGGGGAAGCCATCTGGCTTCCCCTTTTTTTCGTTTCAAACACGCTTTTTAAAAATATCCTATAGTGTCAAACGGACAAGCGCCACAGGCGCTTGTCCGGAGCATGTACACATGTCCCGGATTGCCGGGACCTTCCCTACCTTTCCGGCTGGAGACCCGCGCAATGACCACCCTCAATATCAATAATCAGGAACATCAGCTTAACGCCGATCCGTCCACCCCCGTACTCTGGGCTTTACGTGATTCGCTCGGATTAACCGGTACCAAGTTTGGTTGCGGCCAGGCTTTGTGCGGCGCATGTACGGTACATCTGAACGGGCAAGCCATCCGCTCCTGCGTCACGCCCATCTCAGCCGTGACGGGACAAAAAATCACGACCATAGAAGCAATCGGCCACGACAAAATAGGCAAAGCCGTACAAGCTGCCTGGGTAAAGCATGATGTGGCGCAATGCGGCTATTGCCAGAGCGGCCAGATCATGAGCGCCAGCGCTTTATTGAAATCCAATAAAAAGCCCAGCGATGCCGATATCGATGCCGCCATGGCAGGCAATATCTGCCGCTGCGGCACTTATGTGCGCATCCGCGCTGCGATTCACGATGCTGCCAGTATGCTGGCCTGATCCGCAGTCGCATAGGACTTACGCAAAACCGCCCCAGGAGAACAACATGCATTTTGATTCCCGTACCCCCGACATGCCTAAGCATCTGGCTGCCTTACTGCAAAAAAATCACTCAACGAATGACCCCGAATCTGCTGGCGCCATGCCGCGTCGCAGCTTTTTGAAACTCGCAACCGCCAGCGGCTTTGCGCTCGGTTGCTATCCCGTGCTGGGCATGGCAGCCGACGATGCAGCAAAAGCGCCTGCTGGCCTGAATCCCACACAACAGCCTGGTGCTTTTGTGCATATCGACACCGACGGCACCGTGACCGTTACCATCAACCGACTGGATTTCGGTCAGGGTGTGCAAACTGGCTTGCCGCTGATCTTGGCCGAAGAGCTGGATGCTGACTGGGCAAAAGTCAAAAGTGTGCATGGCACGAATAATCCGGCTTATGTCGACCCGGTGTTTGGCATGCACTTAACCGGTGGCTCCAATTCGATCAAACATTCTTATACGCAATATCGCGAACTCGGTGCCCGTACGCGTGCCATGCTGGTCAGCGCGGCCGCATTGCAATGGAAAACCGATGCCTCCGCACTGCGCACGCAAAGTGGTCATGTCATTGGTCCCGGCGGGAAAAAACTGAGTTACGGCGAATTAGCCGACGCGGCAATGAAATTGCCCGTTCCGGCGCAAGTCAGCCTGAAAGACCTCAAGCATTTCCGCCTGATAGGTAAGCCGACTGGCAGGCTGGATGCCAAAGCGAAGTCCACCGGCACGCAAGACTATGGTATCGATGCCCATCTGCCCGGCATGCTGACGGCGGTTGTGGCCCGGCCACCGGTCTTCGGCGGAAAAATCAAATCGCTGGATGACAGCGCCGCCCGTGCCATCAATGGCGTCAAAGCAGTCATGCGCATTGCAACTGATCGCGGCGGTGAAGGCGTCGCCATCGTGGCAACCGGGTACTGGCCAGCCAAGCAGGGACGCGACGCACTTAAAATCGAATGGGATAACAGCGGTGTCGAAAAAGCAGATTCCACGCAACTTTGGGAAAGCTACAAAGCGATGGCGAAAGAGCCTGGAAAACTGAAATA
>JAGWUK010000751.1 GCA_028868455.1 Burkholderiales bacterium
ATGCCCTTGCCACCACCGCCTGCGCTGGCTTTCAGCAGCACCGGATAGCCGATGCGGTCGGCTTCGTTTTGCAAGAAATCCGCATCCTGATTGTCGCCATGATAGCCGGGTACCAGCGGTACATTGGCTTTTTCCATCAAGGACTTGGCGGCAGATTTGCTGCCCATCGCTTCGATAGCCGACGCCGGCGGGCCTATAAACGCGATGCCGTTTTTCGCGCAGGCTTCGGCGAATTCACTGTTCTCCGATAAAAACCCGTAGCCCGGATGGATCGCCTGCGCGCCGGTAGCCAGGGCAACTTCGATAAGTTTATCGGCACGCAGATAGCTTTCTTTGGCGGGCGCAGGTCCGATCAGCACCGCTTCATCGCACACGGCAACATGCTTGGCATGTGCATCGGCTTCCGAATACACAGCGACGGTTTTGATACCCATACGGCGTGCAGTTGCAGCGACGCGGCAGGCGATTTCGCCGCGATTGGCGATCAGGATTTTGGTGAACATGTCTCTTCGCTCTTAGTGAATTGTTCGAAATAACAAAAATTTTTAACTGCAGTTACCGGCTTTCGCTTCGACTTTGCCACGGGTTTTCAGCCCCAGCTTATCGAGCAGAACACGATCGTCTGCGGCTTCCGGATTTTGCGTGGTCAGTAATTTATCGCCGTAGAAAATCGAATTCGCGCCAGCCAGAAAACACATTGCCTGCACCGCTTCTCCCATCTGGCGCCGGCCTGCGGACAAACGCACGCGCGCCTTCGGCATGGTGATGCGGGCAACAGCAATCGTGCGTACAAATTCGAGCGGATCAAGCGGGTCAAGCCCGTGCAACGGCGTGCCTTCGACCTGCACCAGATGATTGACCGGCACAGATTCAGGATACGGATTCAGGTTTGCCAGTTGCGCGATCAGACCAGCGCGCTGGCGCCGTGATTCGCCCATGCCGACGATGCCGCCGCAGCAGACCTTGAGGCCGGCGGTGCGCACATGACCCAAGGTATCGAGGCGATCCTGATACTCGCGCGTGGAAATCACGTTGCTGTAAAACTCCGGTGCGGTATCCAGATTGTGGTTGTAGTAATCGAGACCGGCGTCCTTCAGACGCTGCGCCTGTTCTTCTTTCAGCATGCCGAGTGTGGCGCAGGTTTCCAGGCCCATTGCCTTGACTTCGCGGACCATGGTTTCGACTTTTTCCATGTCGCGGTCTTTCGGTGAACGCCACGCTGCGCCCATGCAGAAACGGGTCGCGCCGTTTTCGCGGGCGGCTTTGGCCGCATCCAGCACTTCGCGCACGTCGAGCATTTTTTTCGCTTCGACGCCGGTGTCGTAACGTGCCGCCTGCGGGCAGTAACCGCAGTCTTCTTCGCAGCCACCGGTCTTGATCGACAGCAGGGTCGCCAGCTCCACATCACCATCCGGGAAGTTCGCACGATGCGCTGTCTGAGCCTGAAACATCAAGTCGTTAAAAGGCAGATCGAACAGCGCCAGCACATCGTCAACCGGCCAGGTTTCGGCTTCGATTTTTTTAACAGGTGCTTGAAACTGAACAGCTTGTTGCGTAGGTACTGTTGATTGCATAAGTCGATTCCTTTTACTTCAATAAATTCAAATCCAGATAAGCCGCCGCACTTCTGGCTTTTTCTGTTTCGGTGACATCCAGTCGTGGAATTTGCCCAAGAAATGGCGCATCAAATTGTTGGGCAAGACGATCACGTAATGCCGCGATGTTTTCAGTCAGGCATAGCATGGAAGGATCAACCGTGTTCGCCACCCAGCCTGCCAGCGTCAGCCCGCGCGCGCGAATCGCTTCAGCAGTCAGCAAAGCGTGGTTGATGCAACCAAGACGCATGCCGACGACCAGGATGACCGGCAAGTGCAACTCCTGCGCCATATCTGCCGTATCCTCATGCGCATTCAGAGGGACACAAAAGCCGCCGACACCTTCCACGATCACGGCATCCGACTGACGTTGCAGT
>JAGWUK010000752.1 GCA_028868455.1 Burkholderiales bacterium
GGAATTATCGGTATTGAAGGCCATCAGGCGGGCCTTGTCGAAAATCGAGAGACTAATGGGGACGTATTCCATAAACTTATTTTTTTGAATTGATCAATAGGACCTAATTGGGTTCGTCTTCCTGCGGTGCGTGCTGTTTTAACGCAATCGCGCCGAAGATGGAAGCCGCACTCATCATGGTTTGTTCCAGTTCCCCGTTTCTCAACGCAAAAGCAATAGCATCTTCATTTGAATCGCCTTCCACGATAAACCGGTTGACGGGGCCAAAGAATTCGCGCAGCTGCGCTTCGTCGCAGGTGGGCAAGAATATTTTGAGCACCCGGGGATCATAAAATCGGAAATATAGCTCTTCGCCTTCTTCGGTTTTCACGATCAGAAATTTCCGGAAATGGCGCCAGCAGGTTTCGAAATCGGCTTCCGTTTCCAGCAATACGCCCCAGGATTCGCCCCAACCTTCATGAAATACTTTTGACGCGAATGCATCACCCCCGGGAAATTCGAACAGCCAGGGCCCCACTTCGCTGAGTTCTTCTTCGGAGAGGCCGCGGTAGAGGGAATCATGCTTTTGACCGTTTTCCCTCAGCCAGGGCATTTTGTCACGGATGCGGGCGGCGTCGATGAGCAGGTACAACATTTAATCCTAGTTAATTAATACGCCATCATCATCATGGTAGCAGATTTTGACATTGCATCAATTTCGGCCTCCAGCCTTTTTCGCTCAAGATATTGTCTATCCTTTCGTTCGTTTTGTACGATAATTTTTGCGTTTACCAACTGCGGCATGTGGGTGTGGCCTATCACAAAAATACTAGGCACTTTCGCCGACATCGCGTTCTTAGCAAGTACAAATCTTGCGAGCTCCCTCCGATAAATTCTTTGATCATGGTTACCAGCAACTTTATCCGCCCATTTGGCGTATGTTCTGTATTTTAGCATTTTACCCTGACGACTGGGTATTGCAGATACAGACTTTAGCGAGCCATAAGCGGATTGCACAAATGAACTTTCATCGTCATTTACATAATTTTCGATATATCCGCTATTATAAGCTTCAAAGGTTGCCTTGAACCCAGAAATTGACCCATCATGATTTGTTATATCTACCTTTTCATTTATTAACTCACCTACACCCCATTTCGCAGTATCTGCCTTGTTAATATACTTACCTGCAGATGATCCAGCTACTGAGTTAATGTAGTCTTTTGCTGCAGCTTCATCTGCGATATATTTACCTTCCGAATCGGTGAAATGCCATTCTAATCTATGTCCATGTTCAATATAGAGTGACTTTTCATGAAGAAATGCAACCCGAGGTAACAGCCCTGCTACATGTTCAAATTCTTTCGCGGCTAGATAATTGTCGTGATTACCGTAGATATAAGTTACTTTCATCTTTTGATCATTGCTCAACCGATCAATCCGTCGAAACGCCTCCACCGCCAGATTCTGCTTTAAAGTTGAAAGTTGTAATAAAGGTTTATTTTTTTTAATTAGGTCGCTATGTGTTAAAAGTCTTTCCGAAATTCCGATTCTCTCCGACGCTCTTAAGAGGTCTTTAACCGAAAACTGGTCGATTTCTTTGATACGGTCCAATAGAAAATCCTTAATCCCATCTGTTGTGTTCGCAATGCTGCCTCTAAAATCCATTTCAGCTATATTGTAGCAATTGTCTAAATAGAAAAACTTAGAAAGCGTGTTGTCAAGTTCTACAGTCTGCTTTTTGCCTTTCTTGTCCTCAGCAAATAACGGGATTTGCTTTTCGGCGAATTTTTCTTTGCTCACTCCCATGCCTACCCACAAATCATAGAAGTCGCCGATTTGAACGATATGAAGGTTCTTTAAGAATTTAGGGTTAGCTGTTTTGGTAAGATGATCGATAAAATCGGCCAAATCACCTTCAGCTTGTTGAAATTTATGTTCTCCTGCATCCAAAACATCGTACCATTGCGCAGCTACTGTCGGGGACAT
>JAGWUK010000753.1 GCA_028868455.1 Burkholderiales bacterium
GCAATACCACGCTATACGGATTTCGACGTACGGCTTCAGTGAGTACGCCACCCTCGCCATAGCCGACATAGCCTGGTGGCGAACCTTTTAAGCCAGAAACACTGTGTGCCTCCTGATATTCGCTCATATTAATCGTAATCAGTTTGCGCTCTCCTCCATACAGGATTTCGGCTAGTGCAAGTGCCGTCTCCGTTTTCCCAATTCCAGAAGGGCCGACAAAAAGAAATACACCTTTCGGTTTATTAGGGTCATCCAAATTTGCCCTTGAAGTCCTGACGCGTTGAGCTACAGCTTCGATGGCGTGGTTTTGACCAATGACACGCTCACGCAATAACTGGTTTAAGTTAAGTACAGTCTTGATCTCATCTTTCACCATTTTCCCTAAGGGAATACCAGTCCAGCCAGCCACAATTTCCGCAACAACATGCCCATCGACTTGCACTGGAACAAGCGGCGATTCACCCTGCACTTCTTTGAGGTCACTCATCATTTTTTGCAGCTGCTCTGTTGCTGCCAACTTTTTCATATCCTTTTTATTCGTGCCATTTACTTCTGAATTAGCACTTTCCAGTTGTCGACGCGAAGCATGGATTTTTTCGTTTAATTTTTTCTCAGCATCCCATCGTTCACTATGTTGCTGGTATTCCGCGCTGAGAAAATCGCGCGAGGCTTGCAATTCGCGCAAACGATCTTGGTGCACGGCGCCACTGCTTTGCTCTCGTTCGAGCACTTGCATTTCTGCCGTGATACGCTCCATTTTTTTCGAAATTTCCTCGAGCAAAGCGGGGGTTGCGCTTTGCCCCAAAGCTACTTTTGCGCAAGCAGTATCAAGCACACTGATCGCTTTGTCTGGCAACTGGCGACCGCTAATATAACGGTGCGACAAACGCACAGCTTCAGTGATGGCTTCGTCGAAAATTCTCACATTGAAGTGTTTCTCCATTAACGGAGCCATGCCGCGCAACATTGCACATGCAAGCTCCTCGGAGGGTTCTTCAACCTTGATAACCTGAAAACGACGTGCCAAGGCTGCGTCTTTTTCAAAATATTTCTTGTACTCACTCCACGTTGTCGCGGCAATTGTACGAAGCTCTCCGCGCGCCAAGGCCGGCTTCAATAAATTTGCAGCATCATTTTGCCCTGCCTGGCCGCCTGCACCTATGATCGTGTGTGCCTCATCGATAAACAGAATAATTGCGTGTGGACTTTTTTTAACTTCCTCAATAACACCTTTGAGTCGGTTTTCAAATTCGCCTTTGACACTGGCTCCCGCCTGCAGCAAGCCCATATCCAGTGTGTGAATTTCTACACCATGTAATACTTCCGGAACATCATTCTGCGCAATGCGTAATGCGAGGCCTTCAACGACAGCTGTTTTCCCTACACCGGCTTCACCGGTCAGAATGGGATTATTCTGGCGGCGACGCATGAGAATATCCATGGCTTGCCGGATCTCTTGATCACGGCCAATGACCGGATCCACTTTCCCGTCTCGAGCACGCTGCGTCAGATTAGTCGTAAATTGGTCCAGTGACGGGGTCTTTGACGGTTGTTTTTCTGTGGTTAATTCAGACGCAACATCCGATGCATCGTCAGTTCCAGCCTCAGATTGCTTTGATTGAACCGGCGAACCTTCTTGCGAACCTTTGACCAGATTTGCCATGTCATGCTTGAGATCATCCAGTCTGAATTTGGCAAATAATTTGGATCCGCGATAAGCCAGCTGTGACAGATCAGGCTCGGTTAATAGCGCTAACAAGAGATGACTGCTACGAATGCCGCCCGCATTTCCTCCGGAAATTTCCAGCGATGCGATTAACCACGCGTGCTCAAATAACTTTGACAAATGTGGAGAGAAAACTGGTGTTCTTGTATTCCCGTTTTTAAAGCGCTTCAGTTCAGAACGCAAGTCGGATTCCAGAGCATTTATACTGATGCCTGATTTTCGTGCAATCAACACCAAATC
>JAGWUK010000754.1 GCA_028868455.1 Burkholderiales bacterium
GCTTGATAGGTGTGGGGCACCACGCCCCATGCTCGCCATGCATGGTCCCGCCGACAGGAATCGAACCTGTATTTGTCGCTTAGGAGGCGGGGGATAGAAGTAATATCATCCATTATAAGTCAACAAGTTACGATGATTTTTAGCCACTAAAAATACATTTTGCTCCATAATTGCTCCAATCGACTGAGTTACATGGAGCATCATGACACAACAATTGGAAGTCAAGCCGCAGAGCCGACGACGTGGGCGCAAGCTCCCACCTGGAATCACTGAGCGCATCAGTGCAACCACCAAGGAAAAAAGCTATCAAGTGCGACTGCGAACGGGGGCGACAGCCAACAAAGCGATCTGCCGAACATTTAGCAGCCTAGACGATGCGAGGGCATGGCAAGTTGAGAACCTTGCCAAGCTAAATGCCAACGGGCGTGTTTCTACCCGTGCTCAACGGGGCATCACCATTGATGCAGCGATCCATGAATACATCACTGCCGAGAAAGTGATGAACGAGAAAGAGAAACAACGCCTATTGATGCTTGTTGACGAGTTCAATGGGCTTGCGGTGATGGACTTGACTGTTGCGAGACTGGACGCTTGGAAAACTGAGCTTCTGAAAACTGAGGTGTCGCCAGACCCTCGCCGCAAGATCGTTCACCCACTATATGACGGAACGAGGGTGCGAACGTACTCCGAAAGCACAGTGCGCAAGTATTTCTACACCCTGAAAAAGGTGCTGGAATGGCATTCTGTTTACCGAAATTATCCATTCAATTCACCCTTCCAACATGTCTCTGCGCCAGTTGAAAACAACAGTAGAACACGGCGGTTAGAAGAAGGCGAGGAGCAAAGAATTTTGGCTGCGTGCGACAAGATGTATGTCAATCAAGAGGCCTTGAAAACCATTATCCAAGTGGCCTTGGAAACTGCAATGCGGGCAGGTGAAATATTGAGTCTGGAATGGCACGAGGTGGACTTCAACAAACGGCGAATCGAGATACCAAAAGAGAAGTGCAAGACCAAACGTTACCGTGAAGTTCCTATGACATCCGTTTGTTTAGCACTTCTAAAAACGTACCAGCAAACACACGGCAATCCGAATGAAACGCGAGTGTTCTACCAATGGGAAGACTCGAATGTTTTAGGGCATAGGTTCAAAATCATCACCAAAAATGCGCAAGCACATGACCTACGCTTTCACGATTTGCGACACGAGGCTACGAGCAGGTTTTATGAGAAAACGGACTTGCGCGACACTGAGATTGCCAGCATCACGGGACACAGCGACATGCGTACTTTGCGACGCTATGCAAATTTGCGAAGCAACTCATTAGCTGCGAGGCTGTGGTAATTCAGAATATTGCTGTAACCTTTGACCGAATGAAACCAATAAATCCTGAACTCATTGAACTCTCCGCAGATGTTCTAAAGACCTGCAAGAGGTATGAAAAAATCATAGGTGACAGTGTTGGCTATTTTATTTTTGTTGACACAAAACGAAAATCCACGTGGGGTGTTGCGCTCGGATCGCAAGGAGGCAATAAATCACAAATAGATCAAAACTTGCTTGATTGGGTGGAGATCGCGAGTAAAAAATACGACAACCCCCCGATTGAGAATTTAGATAGGGATTGGCGTGGTGTCTGGCCGAGTATCGTTTGCACAAAAGTTGGTGACTGCGCAAAGGGTTTCAAATTTTTGCTCGAAAACTACCCGCCATGGCAAGTGTTCAATCACAGGCCAAAACTACACAAACGCGCCGCAAAACGGATAGGGAAACCTACCTCTCAAATACCACCAATAGAAGCACTCTAAAGCCCCGCCAGTCGGGGCTTTTTTGTGGCCGCTATCTGGCCGCAATCATCACGCCAGAACAATTCTGTCATGCCTGATTGACTTTTCGCCAGCAAGCGCAGAACGCAGCCGCCCCATGCACGACTTGTAGCCCTGCGGTGTACCCCCGTCAGTT
>JAGWUK010000755.1 GCA_028868455.1 Burkholderiales bacterium
GCATACCTGTGCCGGCGCAACGTGAGCACTTGCTCATGCCGGATGCCTTGTTGATTCCTTGTGTTGGTTTTAATGCAGGAAATTTCCGGCTAGGGTACGGCGGTGGCTATTATGACAGGACGCTGGCGCTGCAACCCAGACCCGTAGCGCTGGGTGTGGCTTATCAGTGCGCGCTGGCCGACTTCCGGGCAGCGGAACACGATATTGCCCTGGATAAGATTTTTACGGAAAAAATTTAAAATTAAACACCCGCACTGAATAAGGCTTGCAGGGAGAAATTGCTCTGTATGTCGCATAAAATAAGCGTTTTTTATTTCAATACCGGCTTACACCAATTTCCTTTTCACTGATGAATAGTTTTAGAGACAATCTGAGTCCAGAAGAGCAAGCTCATCTCGTTACGGTGCAGGGCAAGGTGAAACAGGTTTTTTTACGTCGCCTGCAAGCGCCGGAATGGTCGGTGATATCCTTTGTCGCGGAATGGAACAGGGCGCAGGACGACATCGGCCTTGCCAACCAAGGCGAAGGCGTGGAATTGGCTTGCCGGGCGGGATGCAGCCATTGTTGTCATGCGAGTGTTGAGATTTTTTCTCCGGAAGCGTTTGCGATTGTGCGTACATTGAAGACGCTGCCAGCGGATCGCTTATCCGCAATACGGCAGCGCTTGCTGGAATATGAGCTGGATAACATCGACGATCCTGCCTGGACAAAGCGGCCTGCCTGTCCTTTTCTGGATGATCATCGTTGTTCCATTTATGCCGTCCGGCCGGTTGCCTGCCGGCAGGCGCATTCGCTGGATGTGAAGGCTTGTGAAAACGATGCTCCGCATATTCCGCAAAGCCTGAATTTACTCGCAGGCATGAGCGCCTTGAGCGGCGGCGTCATGGATGCGCTGGCTGTGAAAGGACTGGACACGGCTGCGTATGATTTCGTTCCCGCTGTGCTGCTGGCGCTGGACGATCCTGGCTGCGAAGAGCGCTGGCTGGCCGGTGAACGTGTTTTTTCACCTGTAACATAACAATTCGCGCGCAGAAATGGTCCATTCGCCCAGGTGCCTGATTGCGCATCAATATTATTTCTTTGTCGGGAAATACCGGAAGGCCGTTGTTGTGCACGGCCCGAACGAGGTATTTGCCGTTATATGACTAAGTGAGAACAAGTATGCGATTTGCTGTCGTATCGGATATTCACGGAAACCTGC
Source organism: Burkholderiales bacterium (assembly GCA_028868455.1). GTDB lineage: Bacteria > Pseudomonadota > Gammaproteobacteria > Burkholderiales > Burkholderiaceae_D > Undibacterium. Next base: position 1,202 of record JAGWUK010000755.1, read on the forward strand.
CGACGCTGGAGGCAGTCGTTGCGGATCTGACGCGCCAGGGTATAGAGCGGGTCGTCAATCTCGGTGACAGTTTGTCTGGCCCATTGCTGCCGCTGGAGACCTGCCAATTCCTGATGGCGCAAAACTGGATACATCTGGCGGGTAACCATGAGCGCCAGATTCTGGAGCGTCGGACAAATACGCGTATTCCCAGCTTTCTCACAGGGAGTTAGCATGGATTGCTTCGCTCAGTCCCGCGCAGAAAATGGCACCGGATGTGTTGCTCTGTCACGGTACACCGGATAGCGACTGCAGTGCTTTTCTGCAAACGGCGGAGTGCGCCGCGACGGCGCAAGAAATCGAAACCCGGCTTGGCAATACATCAGAGGCGCTGATCGTTTGTGGTCATACGCATGTTGCCCGAAGTGTTCGCACAAACAGTGGAACTTTGATCGTGAATCCCGGCAGCGTCGGTCAGCCCGCCTATGCGGACAATTTTCCGTACCCTCACGTTGTTGAAACAGGCTCCCCGGACGCGCGTTATGCCATTGTGGAATTGCTCGGTCACAAGTGGATTGTATCGCTGATTTCCGTGCCCTACGACAATCGGGAAATGGCAAGACTGGCGCGGCTGCGGGGACGCTTGGATTGGGAACGTGCATTGCTGACGGGATACCTATCATCAACCCGGTAGTCCCTTGCCCGGGTCGATGTCGATGAAAACTAAAATGATGAAGGCTGGTTCATGAATTCGGTATTAAAACAAAAAATGATTGATGTGT
>JAGWUK010000063.1 GCA_028868455.1 Burkholderiales bacterium
CTATGCGATGACTGAAACGCGTCAGGTAAAACCATTCGTCACCGGCACTGGCACCAGCGTCCGGAAAAATGATCCGGCCATCTTCTGGCGCCAGTACTTCACTGCCATCCTGTCGTATGCCGACCAGATCACCCTGGCGAATTTCGTCAAAACTGCGCCATTCGCGGACAAAGCGATCATCGTTATGAAATTTATCCACCACATCGTAAATGCGCAAAGCCTCCATGTGTTTGACGACGGGCGGTGCCTCGCCTGCGATCATGCCAAGATGACGCAGACTATTAATGATTGCCTGATAAGCCAGCTCTGGTGCTTGCGGATCATGATGCTGGCCGCATTCCAGCGTCATCGCATAACCGCCGACGGAGCGCATGTATTCTGTCGTGCCGACGCCAAATAAGGTATCAGCTTTGCTCAACGCTTTCGCGTCGGCATTCGCAGCCAGTCGCTGGCGACGACGCGCTACGCCGCGAGCATAGGTGCTGAGCCAGCCATCCACCATGCGGTGTACGCCCAGACGCAATGCCATGGCGATCTCCTGTCCGGCATGATGAAACGCTTCAATGGCGCCATCATTGTCTTCCGGCCCGACCAGCACGAAAGCGTCGCCCTGACTGCGGAAAGAATGCAAGTCCAGCAATACCTCGTGCTCTGCCAGCAAAGGACAGAGCCAGTTGGCAACATGGTCTTCAAATTCCACCGGCGTTGCTGTCGGTATCAGGCGCCGGTTCAGATTGCGCTCGCCGTTGCGTTGCCGGTTCTGGTAGGCCAGCGGATTGCATACCGGCACTAAGGTCAAGGTGCCGCCGATCAGAGAAATTTTTCCGGACTCGATGTCATCCGCGACGCGCAATATGCCCGCCGTGCCGCAGGTTTCATTGCCATGCACTGCACCGGTAACGATGACGCGCGGGCCCGCCTGGGGAGAACTAAAACGTATGCTTTTAAAATGAAACGGGTAGTTTGTACTCATCATTCTGTCAATTGCTCGGGGTTGTTTTCTGCGTCCATGCCTGTCGCTCACCCGGCAGCGCGGTACTGTCCGGGTGAAAAGACACAGGTGCTAATCTTCTTTGCCAAAGGCCGGGTCTACGGTGATCTGCGAGGTAACGAAAAACGTCGGGACGGCAGCGATGCAAATCCAGACAAAGAAATGCGCGTATCCCAGTTGCGACTGCAACCAGCCACTAAACATGCCAGGCAGCATCATGCTCATGGCCATGAACCCGGTGCAGATGGCGTAATGCGCTGTCTTGTGTTCGCCATCGGCCACCATAATCATGTACAGCACATAGGCGGTAAATCCAAAGCCGTAGCCGAACTGTTCAACGGCAACGGCAGTACCGACCAACAGCAGATTTTGCGGCTGAACGAATGCCAGGTACACATACACCAGATGCGGCAGATTGATCGCCATTGCCATCGGCCACAACCAGGCTTTTAACCCGGAGCGGGCAATCAGCCAGCCACCGAGCAAACCGCCGGCTGTCAGCGCGATCATGCCAACGCTGCCATACACAATCCCGACGGATTGCGTAGACAATCCAAGTCCGCCTTTATCGACACCGTCGAGTAAAAACAGCGGCGCCATCTTGACCAGTTGCGCTTCGCCAAAGCGATACAGCAACAAAAACGCCAGCGTCATGATGATTTTTTTCTTGCGCAGAAATTTTCCGAAAATCGTCAGGAAAGTATGGAGCACCTGATTCGGATCACCATGAGGGCGATCGCTGTCCGGTTTTGGCAAGGCCAGTCTGTGGTACATCGACAAACTGATAAACATCGCCGCCAGAACGACAAAGACGACAACCCAACCCAGCGTGGCATTGCCGCTCCAGTCACGCACGCTGCCGGCCAGATAAACCAGCGCACCTTGTCCGGTCAGCATGGAAATACGAAAGAACATGCTACGCACACCGACATAGGCCGCCTGTTGATGCTGCCCCAAGGCCAGCATATAGAAGCCGTCCGTACTGATGTCATGCGTTGCCGCAGCAAAGGCCAGCAGCCAGAACACGGTCAGCGTCGCCTGAAAGAAACCGGACAACGGAATCGTCAAGGCCACCAGCCCAAACATTGCGCCAATCAGCAATTCCAGCCCGATGATCCAATAGCGCTTGGTTTTAAACATATCGACAAACGGAGACCATAAAGGCTTGATCACGAAAGGCAGATACAACCAGCTGGTGTACAGCGCAATATCGGAATTAGAAATACCCAGTTTTTTGTACATAATGACCGAAAGCGTCATCACAACGACATACGGAATGCCCTGGCTGAAATACAATGACGGAATCCAGCGCAACACACTGGCTGAATGGACTTGTTCATCGGCGGGGGCGTCGTTCACGGGGCTTGCTTCTATCGTCATCTCGGTCGTTTTCTTGTCATGTGGACTGTTGCAATACCCCGGCGCTCGCAAACGCTTTGTTCGCAAGATGGTATTGCGCAGCCCTGATCGTTATTGTGCGCGGACATTTTTTGTAATATCCCAGTATCAGCCAGCGTTGGCGACTGAAATTTTGCGTTTGGCTCATACCAAAAAGTTATGACCCGTTTTCATCTTTTCATTCGTCGCCTGCGTCTGAAGCGCCCTATGATAAACGAACTGGGGCTTACGCAATGCGGCTCTGGAAGCGTTATGCTTGCTCGTCGTACAATTTGACCGCCTTCGTCACTGTCCGTTGACAGGATAATTTTGCGTCAGTCCTGTAATAATGAACCAATAATGAAACGATTTTCATTTTCCCGTACAGCATGCCAGATCATACGTTGATGACTCCCCCGTGCGACTCTGCCCCCCCCAGGCAACATCATGCACGTCTGCCGATTTTAGGATTGGGTATTGATGCTGGCGGCACGCAGACGCGCTGGGCGCTGGCAAGGCATGACGGCCAGATCGTTGCCAGCGGCAATACCGACGGACTGAGCGCCCTGCAAACCCAGAGCGCTTCTGGCATCGCCACATTGCGTCACATCTTTACCAACCTGGCAGCACTATGCTGCAGCCACGGTATCGTTACCCACATCTGCGCGGGCATTACCGGATTTGGCGGCGACGCGCAAACCTTGCCGCAGATGCTGGCGCACTTGTTTCATCTGCCAGTCAGCAGCGTCACGGTCAGCAACGATATTGACATTGCCTACCGCGATATTTTCAAACCGGGCCAGGGCTTTCTACTGTATGCCGGCACCGGTTCCATTGCGGCATATATCGATGAGGAAGGGCAATTTTTCCGTGCGGGCGGTCACGGCTATCTGCTTGACGATGCAGGTGGCGGATTCTGGATTGCGCAAGAAGCATTGCGACTGGTCTGGCGCAATGAAGACGAAGCACCGGGTATCTGGCAAAAGTCGGCCATGGCAAAAAACCTCTTTGCCCGCATCGGCGGAATACAGTGGGACGACACGCGTGACTTTCTCTATCATCGCAGTCGCGGCGAAATCGGCAAACTGGCGCTGGCTGTCGCTGAGGCGGCCGATACCGATCTCCAGGCGATGGCGATACTGGAACGAGCAGGAAAAGAATTAGCAAGACTAGGCACGATCATGTGCCAGCGGTACGGCATCAAACCTTTAGCATTAAGCGGACGGGTGCAAGAACTGCATCCTGTGATTACTGAAACCCTGCGCGCCCATCTGCCGCCGGAAATTTGTCTGCGACGCAGCACCAGTCAGGCACATTTTTCGGCAGCACGACTGGCCGCCAGAACCATTGCGTCGACATTATGAAAAAAATATTATTGCTTGCCTTTTTTGCCGCCATTCTGAGTGGCTGTGCCACCACAAGAATTGATACCAGTATTTCTGCGGTCAGTCAGGAAAGTCGTGTGCAGTTTCTGATTTTGCATTACACGGCTCTGGATCAGCCAACCTCGCTCAAGGTGTTAAGCCAGCAAGGCGTCAGCGCGAATTATCTGGTGGGCAACGACGATCCGGTCACTGTCTGGAATCTGGTCGACGAAAACCGGCTGGCCTACCACGCCGGGCTCAGTTCATGGAATGGTTTTAGCAAGCTCAACGCCAGCTCTATCGGGATAGAAATCGTCAACAAAGGTTTTACCGATACGCCGGAAGGCCGGGTTTATTATCCTTTCCCTCAGAAACAGATTGATCGTGTGATTGCGCTGGTTAAAGACATCGTCGCCCGTCACCAGATCAGGCCAGAATATATTCTTGGTCATTCCGACATCGCGCCGCAACGTAAATCTGATCCGGGTCCGATGTTCCCATGGAAGCAACTGGCCGACGCCGGTTTGATTCCTTGGCCGGATGCGACGCAAGTTGCCGAAAAAATGCCGCTCTATGAAGCCTTGTTACCCGATGTGTCGTGGTTCCAGGAGCAACTTGGCAAATACGGTTATACCGTGCCGAAGACCGGTATTTTGGATGACGAGACACGCAATGTACTGATTGCCTTCCAGACCAAATATCGTCCGGAAAAATTTGATGGTGAACCCGATGCCCAGACGGCAGCCATGCTGGATGTCCTGAACAACCGCGTCAAAACCAGGTGAGCCGATAACATGTCTTTGCTTGATGAATGTGGCATCACGCCGCACATCCTGCGGCAACGCGGTTTCGTGCCGCAAGCTGAAGCCACGGAACTGGTTCTGGCCGAAACCGGCGAAGATGGTCGCCAGTATTTGCTGACGCCAGAAGCCAATCATTCATGGCAATCCATGAAACGTTTTGCCGCCAATGACGGCGTGCAGCTCGTCATGATTTCCGCATTCCGCAGTGTGCAAAGGCAGACCGAGATCATCCGCGACAAACTTGCCGAAGGCCTGGACATTCAAGAGATTTTGCAAGTTTGCGCACCACCCGGTTATAGCGAACACCACACCGGGCGCGCCATCGACATCGGCACGCCGGAACATATGGATCTGGAAATTGCATTCGAAACCACGCCCGCTTTTCACTGGTTGCAACAGCATGCGGCAGCCTTCGGTTTTCAACTGTCCTACCCGCCAGGCAACAGTGCCGGCTATCAGTACGAACCCTGGCACTGGTGCCTGCATGAAAACCTGCATGCATTTCAGGACATTTAATTTTCCGAAAAATAGGCAAGCCTGAAACGCAGCATTGATGCACCTCTCCAGCCATATCGTCTGAAAACCCGCATGGATACTGCGTGCTGGCAGCATGCCAATTTTAAAAAAATTTAGCGCCGGATTCAGGCTTTTTGCGGCGATGCATTCCGCGATAACGATACGATAACTAACAGCCCTGCTCTTTTTTGATGCGCTTGCAGGGCTGTCCCGATCTGTCTTCTGTAGCTGCATTTCAATCCCAAATATTTACGCTTCGTCACTTGGTACTGGCGTACTTGTGTGCTAAAACTTAGAGTAGTAACACCGCAACACAAGATGAAAAGGAAAGATCATGAAACTCACTGAAACTATGGACAGCATCATTCTTGCCAGCATTGCCTTGCTGATGCTGGCGCACTTTTTGCGCCTGTTGTTCGCTTAAAGATTTCTGATCATGCTGACACTACTGGTCTGGATAATACTGTTTTTGCTGTGCTGGCCACTGGCATTGATGGCACTGCTGCTGTATCCGTTGATATGGCTGTTACTGTTGCCATTTCGGATATTGGGTATTGCCGTTGATGGCGTATTTGAATTGTTGCGCGCCATTGTCATGCTGCCGGCACGTGTACTGGGCGGGCGTCCGGGAAGCTGAAAATAACACAGGCAGACTTCTTGCGGAGGGAGTCTCTTTAATGCAAAAAAACTGCCGTTTCAGGCAGTTTTTTCTTTGCAGATCAACAAAATCAATAGCGAAAACCTTCAACGCATCTGATTGAACATTTCATGCAAATCTTCAAAACAGTCTTCGACTTCATCGACTGATAAACCAAGAAAATGACATACGCGCTGCCCGCCTTTTTCCCATTCGTTGGATGATTCTTGTCCGTGATAACGCAGGATGCTGTACTCCGCCAGTAATGTCAGCGCAACCAGGCTGCGCACGCGTTCGTCGGTGCTGGTATCTTCCAGACAAGCGTAATCGTGATGCAAAAGAATCGCCAGCGAAACATCTTCTGGCAGGCCCCAGGTACGCGCCATCAACGAACCTATCGCCGTATGGCTGGTGGCATGGCGTTGTTGTTCAACGGCGGTGAATTTCTCTGCCTGTTCCTGATTCGCCAGGTTCAGTGTTTCCTGATACTCGGGAAAACGTTCCAGCAAAATCGGAATGCCGATATCGCAAAACAAACCGAATGTATGCGCCAGATCGACCGGGCAAACTTTCATGCGTCGCGCCAGATGCGACATCGCTTGCGCACGTTTGGCGGAAAAATCCCAGAACTTGACGAGGGAAATTTTTTCTATCTGTATCGATTGTCTGGCGATGATGCCGGTCATGAGCAATCCGCATTGCTGCATCCCCAACAAACTGACGGCATTGGCAACCGATTTGGCTTTCAGGCGCAGACCAAAAAAAGGCGAATTGGCAAGCTTCAACAAGGATGCGGACAATGCCACATCGTTAGCGATAACATCAGCCAGCTTCCTTGGATCAGGATCATCCGTCGCCAGAATTGCCTGCACATCGGCCAGCAAACTCGGTCGCGGAGGTATGCGTATCGTCTTTATCAAGGCGTCGACTGACTGCTCGTTAGCCAACGTTGAGTCTGCTGGAGTCATGATATTAAATCAATTCAGTATCGTAGAAGTTAGTGTGCATTGTACGGGGAATTGTTACTGCATGGAAATCGAAAATCTCCACTAATTTGTTTGTTAACCAGGTCATTTGCCTGCCAGCACATAGGCCGCAGGCAAATCCTGGCGTTCATTTCACAGGAATGCTGTTTGCACGATCCACCGCCACTGCCGTCACGCTGTTTTGCGGGGAACCGTCGATCAGTTTATCGGAGTACGTCAGATAAACCAAAGTATTGCGCTTCACATCGACCATGCGCACGATGCGCAATTTTTTAAACAAAATCGACATGCTCTGATTGAACACTTCTTCCTGCTGTTTCAAGGGGCGCGGAAAACTGATAGGACCGATCTGACGACACGCGATAGATGCTTCAGCCCGGTCTTCCGCCAAGCCAAAGGCACCCGCAATACCACCGGTTTTTGCCCGCGAAACATAACAGGTGATGCCATTGACCTTGGGGTCATCATAGGCTTCCACGACGATCTTATGGTCAGGCCCGATCAGCTTGAATGCGGTATCAACGCTGCCGACTATCTCAGCCTGCGCGCTCGCCGCAAACAGGCAACTTGTCAGCATTAATGAAGCAAATAATTTCATTTTCCTCTTCCCTGTTTCCTTGTAGGACTAACACAAAACTGCACGAGCATGTGCATGACGACGATCACGCCAATTGCGCGACCAGAAGCAATAACACCGATGGCGCAGTTTCACGCAGAACCTGGCTTGAAAGCGGACATAGCGCGCAGTCAGACTAGGTGTTTTTGTTCAAGCGCGAATTGCGCAAACTATAAGCAAAGTAGACCACGATCGCAATCGCCATCCAGATAAAAAAGACATGAAAGGTGGTTTTCGACAAATCTTTCAGAATATATAAACATGCAATGATGCTCAGCCCTGGAATCAGATAAGGGCCAAAAGGCACGCGGAATCCGGCATTCTCGGAACCTATCCCTTTTTTACGAATCACCGGCACCGATATCGACACAACAATAAATGCCACCAGCGTCCCCATACTGACCATATCCCACAGGAAAGTCGAATCAACCAGCCCGCCCACAATACCAACCACCATGCAGACAATAATCGTATTGCTGACCGGTGCGCGCGTGCGCGGATGCACATTTTGAAACGACGCCGGAATCAAGCCGTCTTTACTGATCGCATACAAAATCCGGCTCTGTCCGTAAATCGTCACCAGCGTCACACTGAATACCGAAATCACCGCGCCGGCAGACAGGATCAGCGCTGGCCACGCTTTCCCGGTCACGTTTTGCAAAATGACCGATAAACCAGCCTCCTGACCAGCAAACATACTTGCAGGTTGCGCCCCGACGGCGGCCACGGCAACCAGCATATAAAACACGGTCACAATTAACAGAGCCACCATGATGCCGAGAGGAACATTACGCTTGGGATCTTTGACTTCACCACCAGCCGTGGCAATCGTATCAAGACCAATAAAAGAAAAGAACACCGTCCCCGCTGCCGCCGTCACACCAGACATCCCGGCCATCCCCTGACTGTTATCGGTATTGAAAAAAGGCGTGAAATGCGCAGCGTTAAAACCGCTGAATGCGATGACAGCGAAAAAAGTCAATATCACCAATTTGATCAACACCATGACCGCATTGACGGTGGCGGATTCTTTGGCCCCGCGCAATAGCAAAAAACCGCAAATCAAAACCAGTACAACCGGCGGGAGATTGAACTGTCCCGGATGAAATTCGACGCCTTGCGCGCCCGAAACGATCATGGGATGCCGCAACATGTCAGGGATTTGCCATCCCAATGCATTCGTCAAAAAATTATTCAGATAGTCGGACCAGCCTATTGCCGTCGCGCTGGCAGCCAGACCATACTCCAGCAACAAACAAGCCGCCACGATAAACGCCGCAAATTCGCCGACCGTTGCATACGCAAATGAATAAGAAGAACCGGAGGCAGGAATCCTCGAAGAAAGTTCCGAATAGCAAAGCGCCGTCAAACCTGCCGTCAATGCGGCGATCATGAAAGACAAAATCACCGAAGGCCCCGCCTTCGGCACTGCTTCCACCATCGTGAAAAAAATCCCGGTACCGATCGTTGCACCAACACCGATCATCGTCAGCGAAAATAATCCCAGTGAACGATGCAAGCTGTGCGCATGCGAATCCTGGCCTCCGGCATCCATTTCTATTGGCTTGGTGCGGGTCAGTCTTTGGGCAAATGTGGGTTGTCTCAAGATAATTCCTTATTTTTATCAGGGCTTACGCAAAAATTGTTCCAGCAAGACCAGGCGACGACTGCAAACCAACACAGACCGACCAGTGCCCATACCACCGCTGAAACATTTTTCCGTCAACCCTATCGATGTCTGACTCTGATTGAGAGCACGTTGACACGATGCACGCTGCCGATAGTCATGTTCTTTTTGAAACACACCGGGCGCACACCACCAAAAGCGCAATAATAGCTGCAAAACTTGGCCACCTGACACGAAGCGCCCGGTTTTCAGTCCGATATATCAATCAGGCGCGCTCAGAACAACAAAGTAACAACGATGAAAAAATACCAGAACAATATTGGCCGCCGAGTAAAGCCCGTTCTGCTGAAGTATCCGAAAGAACGTGATATTTGAGGATTTACGCAAAATCGTTCCGGCACGCCGGAAATTCCCTTTGCGCTTCAGGATGCACAGAGAACGATCCGGCTGGTGCGGTCCAAGGCCAGCGAATTGAATATTGACCCCAACAAGATTGGCGTCATCGGTTTCTCGGCTGGCGGCTATCTCGTCGCGCAAACCAGCAACATATTCAAATCGACTTACCGCTCCATTGATGCAGCCGATCAGCTCAGCAGCCGTCCTGACTATGCGATTGCACTGTATCCGGGGCATCTCTGCCGTTCTGGTGGCAAGTTTGATCCTTCGATACACGTGACAGAGCAAACGCCGCCCACATTTTTACTGCAAGCATGGGATGACCCCGTTGACAACATCTGCAACAGTACGATGTACGCAGGAGCGTTGAGCGAAGCGGGTGTACCAACCGAAGTGCATCTGTTTGCCAGGGGCGGGCACGCGTTCGGCCTGCGGAGCAATGCTCATCCGATTTCGTCATGGCCTTCGCTAGCGGAAAACTGGCTCAGAGAAAGCGAAATACTCCCGCCATCAGATGCAATGGCAAAATTAAGGTAAATTGTGCAGACGCGTCGAACAGCATGCGTATGCCGTGTTTTGATTTTTCGTCCGGCGCATTAGCACCCTTTTTTATGGTTTAGTATTTATTCGAAAAACTACGATGACAATATCCAACTCAGCTGAAAATCAGGCGATTTCTGCGATGGAAAAAGCCGATGATCTAATCCGACAAGAAAAAATGCACCATCCGAGACCAACACCTATCTTGCTTCGATGCGCCGAGATTGAATCCCTTGAACCTTGGCTGCG
>JAGWUK010000756.1 GCA_028868455.1 Burkholderiales bacterium
TTCGCCATAACCAGAGACTGTAGTGGAGGATTCATCATTCGATGGTTTCTGTAATACCGTGTCCTTGATGTCTTGTTGGACTTTTTCTACAGCTTGGGCTTGCTGCTGAACTTGCTGAGCCTGTTGCTGAACTTGGGCACTTTGTTGTTGAACCTGAGTTTCCTGCTGTGATTGTTTTGCTTCAATCTGGTTCAGCTTTTCAAGCAGGGACTTATTTTGCGTACTGAGTTCTTTGACCATCTGAGTGAGCTGAGCATTGCTCAGTGTATCAGTGCCTTGATCTTTTGCGGCGAACGCGATGCTACTAAAGCCACTAGCAGCAATAATCATTCCCGACATCGCCAAAGCGCGTGTCAGGGTATTTTGACGATTCAAAAGTTGCATAGTATCCCCTTAATTCAAATAAAAATTGCAAATAACAGTGTTTCGTCGTGATGTTTACGGTGCGCTATAGCGCAATGAGCCGAATAGACCGTCCAGTTCGCCATTTGGCCCAGAAGCAAAGTACAGCGCATTGCTATCACCCAAAGTATCCCCATTACCGAACGTCATTCCCCAGATACCAGGGATTAGCATTGGTGATCCATCTTTGTTGCGGACATAGTTGACAGCTTTGCGGGTATGTCTATCGAAAGCGGTGATGGCGCCTTTAGATCCACCAGCGTCATAGTCGCCGAAATTGCCGACCAGCAAAGTATTCGACAGTGCACCAAAATTAGAGGGTGCTGCTGCGAGTCCCCACGGCGCATTCAGCATGCCGACATCGTTCCATACGCCGATCAGACCGCCATCCAGATTGAATTCGACCAAACGCCCAGCTCCCGGCGCATGCACCTCGTTAGCCGTGAAAGGTGTGCCAACCGGTGCATTCGGATTCTGCTGAACTTGCACATAAGTGACAAACACGCTGCTACCCACGACCTGCACGTTCCAAGGTACAAAATCACCGGCCTGTATATGCTCTTGATCGGCCACGAACGGATTCATGAACGGCTTACCGCCATATAGCGTTGACGTGATTTCTTTCAGAGTGCCATCCGCTTGCAGGGTCTTATCAAAGATACGAATTTTGAAGCTTGCTGGAACTGCGGCGATCGCATCAGGGTTATTACAGCTTCCGGATGTATCGCGTCCAAAATCGGCGGCATACAAACGATCTGAAGTAGGGCTGATCGCCAGACCATAGAATTGACCGCAATCGTTAGAATTGAGTCTGGTATCGAATACTTTTACCGCTGTATCCGCACGGTCATATCCACTCCCATCAGCATGCTTACGCTCAGTCCAAGCATAGATCGCGCCGAAATTGGTAGCGAACAGGAACTTTGCACCGGCGGTTATCTGTGCGGTATTGGTGCTGGGCGATGACGGCGTTTGCGTGATGACAAAACTGGATGGCTGACTGTTGAATACGACACCCGTAGCGTGATTTTTGATGATGTCAGGCTGACCAGATGTATTTGAAGGAAAGTCAGGGAAGCTAATCGTGTTCGCGGAGAGTGGTGCAAGATCTGCGCATAACTTAGTACTTGTACATGGTGGAATAATCTTTCCTGAAACATCACCGACATACTCAAATGATTTATTGCCAGCCAGCACCCAAAAATGACCTGGTTGCCCAGCAGGACGAATAGCAATACCCCAAGCATCAATGAAGGATGGATCTACACCAGTAGTAGGTTGGTAACTTGTCGAGTTATTAGAGACAAAAGTCGATTGGACGTAGGTATTGGAGTTGGCTTGAATAACGTCATTGCTGCCACCACAGGCGACTAAAGTTACGCTGAAGGCAAGAGCGCTTAAACGGGACGCGGATTTCATGAAATTATGCATTGCAGAGAGCCGTATATTTATTGATAGTTAAAATGATAATGCTTCTTGTTTGTATTTGTAAATACATTTCTGTGCTTTGTAGCAAGTTTATACACGTACTAATGATGATTGGATTGTTAAGAGGG